>JADGQN010000212.1 GCA_017881765.1 Syntrophobacterales bacterium
GGTAGGACGAATGGGAAATCCATAGCCAGCGGTTTTCCAGGACAGACTGCGGGCGGTAAAGCTTAACGCCCATATTTTCCTGTGATGGTCGCCGATCCCAGAATCTTCCCCTCTAGGGCCTTCTTAAAGGCAGAGAGTGACACGTCTGTCCCAAGATCAAGCTTCTCCACACTTAAGGCGTAGAGCGTGAACACGTAAGGATGATCGCCTGTACCCTTCGGCGGTTGTGGCCCTCCGTAGCCAATCGCCCCAAAGGAGTTCTTCAATTCAATAGATCCGTGGGGCATTTTCTTCCCCGATGTCCCCTCTTCGAGAGAGGCCGCATTGGCCGGAATATTGATCACCAGCCAATGTACCCAATTCTGGGCCACCGGATGCGGATCAACCATGGAAAGGGCAAACGATCTTGTTCCAGAGGGTGCGTTCCTCCACGCAAGGGGTACGGAGATATTTTTCCCACCCGCTCCCGGCATGACGTAGTGTATCGGGATCTTCTCTCCATCTTTAAACGCCGTCGATGAAATCTCCATGTCAACTCCTCCTTCTACGTTTACGTCTGCAAGAACAAATAGAAGAATCCAGAGAAACAACCACGCTATTCGTGAAGATCTCACCAAAACCCCCGCCGTCAAAGCCTTCTTCTCTTTCTACGAACCTATTGTAAGGCTCCATAGAAGACCCGTCAACTTCTCCCAGATGTTCGACATACCATTCACCATTGCCACCTCAAACCGGGTGCAAAGATGAAAGGGATTGACGTACTCAGTTTCAGGAAGTTCTAGATTCCTCCTTCTCTGCCGAGGGCCACTACATTACACCATGAGGCCCCGAATAATCATGACAGGAGGTGTCTATGACATTACATCAGGCAATTGCGCTGTTTAGAGACCATCAGAAAAACAGTGTTCGCGACAAGACCCGCGAGAGCTATGGCCACCTGCTCCGAAACCTTGAAGTCCTGCTCGGCGACCGTGTCCTTGAGAGTATAGGATCACAAGACCTCTACCAATTCCTTATCACTCTTACGGAAGGCCGTGCCAAAAACACCGCGCGTCTCCGCTACGCCCAGCTCAAGGCATTCTTTAGTTTCTTCATCGAAAGGACGCATGCCTCGCTGAAGAACCCTTGCGACGACCCCCTTCTTGCGAAAACCTTCCGGGCTCCGAGAATGAAGCAACGAGAGACCATAGGCCGGGAAGTGATCGACGAAATCATCTACCGCTGCCATTCGCCGAGAGACCGGCTCATTCTCGAGCTCCAGGCACGCTGCGGCATGAGAATAGGGGAAGTGCTGGGCCTAAAAGCATCCGATGTGAACGGAAGACGACTGACGATACGGCGTCCGAAGTCGGGGCGGGATGAGGAGAATGCCTTCATGCCCGAAACGCTGGCCGAGAGAGTCCGAGCATACCTTGAAGCCCAGAACCTACACTCGGACGAGAGGCTCTTCCCGATTTCTTACTCGACCGCTCGTTTCTTTATCAAGAAGCTGGGGGACGCCATGCGCCTGAAGATACGGCCTCACGACCTGAGGCGGCATTCGGCCACGTATGCGAGCCGGAACGGAGTCCCGCTTGAGGTCATCTCGAAAGTGCTGTTGCGGCACCAGGATCTCAAGACCACTCAGATGTGCCTTGGCAAAATAAGTGAGGCTGAAGCCTTACGCTGGATGGATGTACTCCACGGAAAGTAACTGAAATCAACTCGGGACCTCTGTATCCCTGCTCCAACGTTATTCCTGGCATTCTTCTTCCTAGATAAAACACTGCCTTGCACGAGTAGGTGCAAGCGGGAATCGCAATCTAACCGTCAATGAAAGAAGGATGCGCTCCAGACGAGTTCCCTCCACCCTGACTAGAACCTCCATATTATTGAAGCGATTTGTTCACTTCTCAGTCACCATCTCTGACACAATCTTTGCCTACCTTTCAAAGCCCGTCCGCAAGCGCTGTTCCTGGAGTGAACATCGCGGTAGCTCTGGGGCACCCGTAAGTGAAGGCGAGCGTGGCGATCAGCCCAAGCGACTGACTCCGAGATAGTGAATATGGTGTGACACTCTTGTTTGCGAGCTGCCACAGAACCAAACGGGACATAGAAGTTCGCAATTGGAGCTTGAGTGAGGCGGAACGTCCAACGGGTCAGAGCGGGAGCGCCAGAGAACGGAAGGAATGGCGCTTGCGGACGGGCGTACCTATAATTGGCGGATGACGCCATTCGCACGTGTGTCTCGGCCGTCAGCGGTGGCCGGGCCGGTCGTTCAGCCCTTGACTTGCCTAGGGTTTCGCCTGTATATTAATGGGCTTTATCGGGGGCAATCATGCGACATATTGAGTGTGAAAAGTTATCGTCAACGGATATAGGTCGGGACGTCGTCCTTGCGGGATGGGTATTCAGGCGGCGGGACCACGGGGGGCTCATCTTTGCTGATCTTCGGGACATAACCGGGATCATCCAGGTGGTCTTCTCGCCGGAGATCGCACCGGAGGCCCACGGCATCGCGCACGAGATCAAGCAGGAGTACGTGATCAGAGTGGAAGGCACGGTCTCCCGAAGGCCGGAAGGGACGGAGAACAAGGAGCTTGCGACGGGCGACATAGAGGTCTATGTCAGAACGCTCGAAGTGCTCAATACCTGCAAGCCGCTCCCCTTCCAGTTGGAGGATGAGGAGCCCAATGAGTCGCTGCGTCTGAAGTACCGATATCTTGATATGCGCAGGCCGCAGGTGCAGAAGGTCTTCGTGGAGCGCAGCCGGGCCATGCATGTGTTGAGGAACCATCTTGTTTCTCAGGACTTCTTTGAGATTGAGACGCCTTTTCTTACGAAGAGCACGCCTGAAGGGGCAAGAGATTTCATCGTGCCCAGCAGGTTGAACCCGGGTGAGTTTTACGCACTGCCTCAGTCGCCGCAACTCTTCAAACAGATACTGATGGTGGCCGGATTCAACAGGTACTTTCAGATAGTGCGCTGCTTCAGGGATGAAGACCTGCGGGCAGACAGGCAGCCTGAGTTCACCCAGCTCGACCTGGAGATGAGCTTCGTCGATGTGGATGATGTGATCGCACTCAGCGAGGGCGTGGTAAAGGCGGTCTTTGAAACGCTTAAGGGTGTGCCGCTCGAAACCCCTATTATGCGCATGGATTTTGATGAGGCGATGGAGCGCTACGGTACGGACAAACCCGATTTACGCTTCGAGCTTCCCATGGTTGAACTCACGCCTTTCTTTCGGGAGACAAATTTTGGCGTTTTCAAGAAGGTCGTTGGAGACGGAGGCGCCATTAAAGCGATAGCACTACATGGCCGGACCCTGTCGAGGAAGGACCTCGATGACGCGGTGGACATGGCAAAAAGCATGGGTGCCGGCGGACTCATATGGATGCGAAAGGATGCAGGGAAACTCCAGTCGCCGATCGTGAAGTTCCTGTCGGAGCAGGAGACGGGAAGTACTGATCAGACATGCGGGCTTCAGGACGGAGACGTGCTCTTTATCATGGCTGACACCAGAGACAAAGTGAATGAATTGATGGGACGATTCCGCCTGTACCTGGGTACCAAGTATGACCTGGTGCGCAAGGATACATTTTCTTTTCTCTGGGTCGTCAATTTTCCCCTTCTCGAATATAGCAATGAGGAGAAGCGGTACGTGGCGCGCCACCATCCTTTTACGTCAGCCAAGGAGTCTATGGTCAATTTCTCGGGTGACCCGGGATCTATACGTGCGAATGCCTATGACCTCGTGCTGAACGGGGTCGAGATGGGTGGAGGGAGTATCAGAAATTTTCGTAGTGATGAGCAGATGGCCATGTTCCGGCTTCTCAAGATCGACGAGGAAGAGGCGGTTGAACAGTTTGGCTTCCTGCTTGAGGCACTGGAAATGGGTGCACCTCCCCACGGCGGCATCGCCTTTGGTCTTGACCGGATCCTCATGATGCTCCTTGGGTTGGAGAGCATACGCGATGTGATTCCTTTTCCCAAGACGCAGAAGGGCACCTGCCTTTTGTCAGGGGCGCCGGCCAAGGTCTCACAGCGGCAGTTGAACGAACTAAAGATCAGGACGGTTACGGTTAAGGAGTAATACCAATTTGCATTCAAGATGGACGACCCAGCCTTTGGCCGGGTACCCCGGGCGGCAGCGAGGAGCCCCACCCGCAAGGCGGGTACCCGGGCGTACCTTGGGGTACGTCGAGGAGAGCGATAGCGCTAGCGGAGCATCCTGTAAGGAAGCATCCTGTAAGGACGCAGCGACAACGAAGGTATACACTTGAAGGCGAATTGGTATAAGGGGGGGAGGCAGTGAAGAAGAGTAAGGGTTTTATCTTTAAGAATATCGTCAAGAACACCAAATATCCCTTGATCGATGTGGAGCAACCGGAACTCTTTCGAAATATATTTCCGTACACGGAGATGGTACGGGTCAATTTCGACCATAAGATAGAGCTGATAGATCCACCGGATGAGATCTATATCACGGACACGACGTTCAGAGACGGCCAGCAGGCGAGGCCGCCCTTCACGGTCAAGCAGATAGAAGACCTTTACGATTTCATGCACCGGCTTGGCGGACCCCACGGCGTCATCAGACAGTGCGAGTTTTTTCTTTACACCGATAAGGACAGAGAGGCGGTGGAGCGGTGCCTGGAGAGGGGCTACAAGTACCCCGAGATCACGGGCTGGGTAAGGGCCAACAAAGAAGATCTGAAACTGGTCAAGGAGATGGGACTAAAGGAGACAGGCATACTTACGAGCGCCTCCGATTATCATATTTTTCTCAAACTGAAGAAGACCAGGTCCGCGGTTTTTAAGGATTACATAAGAGTTGTGGAGAACGCCCTGGAACATGATATCATCCCGCGCTGTCACTTCGAAGACATAACGAGGGCCGATATATACGGGTTCTGCGTCCCTTTCGCTCAAGCGTTGATGAGTATCTCCGAGGACGCAAAGGTACCTATAAAGATCAGGCTGTGCGACACGTTGGGTCTTGGCATAACCTATCCCGGTGCGGCGCTTCCCCGCTCTATCGGGAAAATCATCAGGGCCATGATAGACGATGCAGGCGTGCCTTCGGAATACCTCGAATGGCACGGCCACAACGACTTTTACAAGGGATTTATCGGTGCCGTAAGCGCCTGGCTGTACGGCTGCACGTTCGTGAACGGGACGTTGCTTGGCATCGGGGAAAGGACCGGGAATACGCCGATAGAGGGCCTCATCATGGAATACATTTCCCTCGCGGGTGAGGATAACGGCTGCGATACCACGGTCATTACCGAGGTGAGAAACTATTTTGAGAAGGAGCTCGGGCACCACGTCCCGAGAAATCAACCTCTCGTGGGCTCTGATTTCAACGCGACGTCGGCGGGTGTCCACATTGACGGGCTTGCCAAGAACGAGGAGATCTACTCGTCCTTTGATACTAAAAGGATACTCAACAGGACTCTGACCATTAACATTACCGATAAGTCAGGCCTCGCAGGCATTGCGCACTGGATAAACGCGCACTTTGCGCTGATGGGACAGGACAAGGTGGAGAAGACCAACCCGAGCGTCGCAAGGATCAATAGGTTAATCGTACAGAGATATGAGCAGGGCAGGGTGACGTGTATGTCGGATGATGAAATGGAGCACCTCGTGCGCCGTCACATGCCTGAGATATTCCCGTCCGAATTTGATGTCTTGAAGAAGAGGGCTTTTGACCTGGCCGCCCATCTCATTGAGCGGTTCATCGAGGATGCGGCGATCAAGAGCATGAAGCCGGAAAAGCAGGAGGGAGCGCTGAAGGGGCTCGTAGAAGAGTTCCCGTACATCCAGTTCGCGTATGTCGTCAACTCCGAGGGCGTGAAAATCACGAGGAATATTACGCAGGTCGTTGACAGGGCAAAGTACGCCAAAATAGACCTGCACGAGGATTTCTCCGACAGGGAATGGTTCATAAATCCGATGAAGACGGGAAAAGTGAGCGTGACAACCCTCTATACGTCCCGCATCACGGGCGCTCTCTGTGTAACGGTCTCGGGACCGATCCGGGACGATCTGGGAGAGATCCTGGGGATTTTGGGACTCGACATACGGTTTGAAGACCTTACTAAGGCTGAGGAATAGACGGCATGCCGTCGTCCATCCACGCCGTGTCGTCGCAGCATGCTTGCTGCTATGCCCCGGCAAGACAGAACAGGAAAGAATAGATGGGAAAGACACTTGCGGAAAAGATATTGAGTCTGAAGAGTGGTCGCGATGCGCGGCAGGGTGAATCCGTAATCGCACGCGTTGACAGGATACTGCTGCAGGATGGCACGGGACCCCTTGCCATAAGAGAGTTTGGGGCGATAGGTTTCAAAAAGCTTTTTGATGCAGACCGGGTCAATTTCTTTATCGATCACGCATCGCCCAGCCCGCGCCTGGAGCTTTCCAATGATCATCTCCTGATCCGGAAATTTGCATCGGAGCTCGGAGCAAGGGTCTACGACGTAGGAGATGGGATCTCGCATCAGGTGATGGCTGAAGAGCACGTATCCCCGGGAGAGGTACTGATCGGGTCCGATTCTCATACATGCACCGGTGGGGCACTCTGCGCTTTTTCGACCGGCATGGGTTCTACGGACGTGGCCGTGGCAATGGGTCTTGGAGAAACGTGGTTCAGGGTACCCGAGACGCTCAAGTTTGACCTGTACGGGACTTTCCGGAAGGGCGTAGGCGCGAAGGACCTGATGCTCTCTATAATCGGCATGATCGGAGCAGACGGGGCTACCTACAAGTCGATGGAGTTCGCGGGGGAGGCAGCAAGGAGCATGGGCATGGAGGAACGGCTTACCATCTCCAACATGGCGGTTGAAGCGGGCGCAAAGGTCGGCCTGTTTCCTTCTGACGAAGTAACCCGGGGCTACCTGAAAGAGCACGGCAGAGAGAAGGCGTATGCCGGGATTGAACCTGACGAGGACGCCGCATATGAAAAGGTCTTCCGAATTGACCTTGCATCTGTTCTCCCAACGGTCAGCCTGCCGCACCAGGTGGACAATACGAAGACTCTCGACGACCTCTCGATTAGAGGCGCGCGCGTTGACCAGGTCTTCATCGGTACCTGCACGAATGGTAGGATAGAAGACCTTCGCATTGCGGCAGCCATCCTGAAGGGAAAGAAGAAGGCAAAAGGGGTCAGGCTGATCGTCTGCCCGGCGTCCAAGCGGGTCTACGCTAAGGCACTTGCCGAGGGAATACTCGCGAGCTTGCTGGAGGCAGGTGCTGTGATTCTCCCGCCGGGCTGCGGCCCGTGTATCGGGGTCCACGGCGGAGTACCCGGCAATGGTGAGGTCACCGTTTCAACGGCAAACAGGAACTTTCTCGGGAGGATGGGTAATCCGGATGCCGGGATCATCCTTGCATCGCCGGCCACCGCGGCTGCCTGCGCCTTATCCGGGAGCCTCACCGATCCGCGGGAGGTTTTGTGATGGTCTTAAAAGGCAGGGCATGGACGTTTGGTGATAATATTTCGACTGATCAGATTATACCCGGACGATTCTTCCACCTCAGGTCCGACCTGAATGAGCTGGCAAAGCACGTGTTTGCCGACATTGCTCCGGGCTTTCACGAGAAGGCAGCGATGGGTGATATCATCATAGGCGGACAGAATTTCGGGCTTGGTTCGAGCCGGGAGCATGCCCCGATTGTCATAAAACTGGCCGGTATAAGCGCTGTCGTGGCAAAGTCATTTGCGCGGATCTTCTATCGAAACGCGATCAATGTGGGTCTCGCCGCGATCATCTGTGATGTTGATGGCATAGACCAGGGAGACGAACTTGAGCTTCGGGTAAATGACGGGATGCTCGTTGATCGGACAAAGGGCCTGGAAAAGCGATTCAGCCCCCTGCCCGTTATTATGCGGGAGATCTTGAGCCAGGGCGGCCTTGTCGATTATATAAAGAAACAGGGAGGATTTCGTTAACGTGGCAGAGAGGGTGCATATTCTTTATATCCAGGGGGATGGAGTGGGCGCGGATATCTGGGCCGCCTCCCACGAAGTCTTCGAGGAAGCCGTGCTAAAGGCTTATGAAGGGGCAAAGCGCATTGAATGGATAGAGCTCACTGCAGGTGAGAAGGCGCT
>JADGQN010000213.1 GCA_017881765.1 Syntrophobacterales bacterium
CTCATCTGCTCCTCGATGCTCTTGTCCAGAATCAGATGAACCTGACTTTCAAATTCCTCATCCTTTTTCCAGAGAACAAAGATGAGCGGAACCCTTGGAAGCAGATGCAATTTTACGGCGGCGTCACCGTAATCAACCTTTTCTCCACCCAGTTTATTCCCTTTTTCCAGAAACTTTTCAAGATTGTTATCAAACTTTTCGGCGATTTTAGGAAGAGGCAATTCATGCGAAGCCCGAAAGAAAAAAGTACCGCCCGTCAACTGGTTCGGAGAAACCAGCGTATTGCTCAGCGGGATATCCTTGGCGCATGCCAGATGATGGAGAAGAAACAGCGGTAAAAAATGGGATTTTCGCACCGGATCGGGACTGGAGATCACCTTTTTGTCGACATCAATCCTAAATTGATCATTCATCACACGGATTGCGAATGTTCTGTTCTCGCCGTCATATTCGGCCATTGCGCAAACGGCGACCTCTTGCGGAGACCGGTCCCGTACGTTCTGCCAAAGTTCTTCTTCAATCATTGTCATACCTTGTGTAGGATTTTGCGGTAACGCTATTACAAAACAGATCATTCGTCAAGACAAACCGCGGAACGGAAAGAATCCCCTTCGCCAATGCGGCGATATTTCCCATTCGGAACAAAGTCAAAAGGATGATCCGCCTCTTGCGGCCATTTTCGACCAAATTCATCATTGACATACAAGGGCGCTTTTCCTACACTCCCTACGCGAAAAAGGAAGTACCTCATCAAAAAACTTCGAGACGGGCGCCGTTTTGGCGTAGAAGATCGCCTTCATCCGCAGAAAGAGATCAGCCATGGGTCAAACCATTTCCGAAAAGATCTTCAGTTCCCATGTCAAACGTGAGGTTACAGCCGGGGATATTCTTTTCACCCCTCTCGATCTCATGATGTCCAATGACGCCTCTTTTCCTCTGGTCCTGGAAGCGCTTCAGAAAATCCGGGGATACACACTCAAAGAGGCGCGAAAACTGGTGTTGATCCTGGATCATTACTGCCCCAGTCCGAGCCAGGAAGTTTCACGCATCCATGAAGATATCAAGGCCTTTGCCCATCAATTCGGCTGCACCCTTTATGCAGAGGGAGAGGGCGTCTGTCACCAGCTCATACCGGAGAAAGGGCACATCCGCCCCGGCCATCTGGTGATTGGCTCGGATTCTCATACCACGACCTACGGGGCCTTAAACGCCTTTGCCACTGGGGTCGGGTCAACAGACATGGCTGTGGCCATTCACTATGGGCTACTCTGGTTTAAAGTCCCATTGTCCATCCGAATTGAGCTCAATGGCAATATTCCCAAGGGGGTTTACGCCAAAGACATCAGCCTCCACTTCATCGCAAAGGTCACATCAAGGGGGGCCAATGGTCTCGCCGTCGAATTTTCGGGCGATACTCTGGGAAAACTTTCCATGGAGGGCCGGCTTACGATCTGCAATATGGTGATGGAGACGGGGGCCAAAGCCGGAATCATGCCGGCAGATGAGGTCTGCCGGGCCTGGCTGAAAGGGAAAGGGATTACGGATATTCTACCCGTCACTCCGGACAGCGATGCCGCTTATGCCAGGGAATACACCTTCGATATCTCTTCCCTCGAACCGCAGGTGGCCACTCCCCATCAGGTGGACAATGTTCATCCCATCTCCGAAGTGAAGGGGAAAAAAATCGCCATGGCCTTCCTGGGTACCTGCACCAATGGCCGGCTGGAGGATCTGGCCGTTGCCGCGCAAATTTTGAAAGGGAAGAGGATCCATCCCGGGGTTGTCCTTGTCATTGCTCCCGCCAGTCGGGATGTGATGCTGGAGGCCTGCAACAGGGGCTATATCCAGGCCCTGGTTGAAAGCGGTGGCATGCTCAATGCTCCCGGTTGCGGTCCTTGTGTCGGGGCCCTGGGCGGAGTTCCGGCGGATGGGGTAAACGTGATCTCCACCGCCAATCGGAACTTCATTGGGCGGATGGGCAATGTTAAGGCCAGCATCTACCTCGCTTCGCCGGCCACGGTGGCGGCCTCCTGCCTCACGGGCGAGATCACGGACCCGAGAGAATTTCTTTGATGCATGGTCCCCAATCGAGAGGTTTTTATGGGAATCGCACACAAATTCGGCGACGACATCAACACGGACTACATCATCGCCTCGAAGAGAAAAAGGGATACGGTGGACCCCAAAAAACTGGTCCGCTTCCTGATGGAGGATATCCGGCCGGGCTTTGGAGGAACGGTTCAACCCGGTGACTTTCTGGTTGCCGGCGAGAACTTCGGCTGTGGTTCAGCCATGGAAATCGCTCCGATGGTTGTGGTCGGAGCGGGCATCCAAGCGGTTCTGGCCAAGTCCTTTGCACGAACCTTCTTCCGCAATGCTGTCAACTTGGGGCTTCTCCTCGTCACCTGCGATACGGAACAAATCACCGGGGGAGACGAATTGGCCTTGGATCTGGAGCAGGGGCTGGTCAGGAACCTCACCCGCCGCGTGGAGATTCCTTTTCAGCCGCTACCGGCTTTGATGAAAAAGATCGTCCAGGCCGGAGGCGTCATTCCCTTCCTGGAAAGTGACGAAGGGAGAGCGCTTCTCCCTCTCCTATAAAAGGATACCCCCCCCTTTATCCTTGCTGAAGTACTTGGTCGCCAGGAGCAGAGGAATCACCGTCGAGATGATCATGATTGAGGAGAAGGCTGCGGCCTTGCCCAGATCATCACTTACGACCCCCTGATACATCTCTACCGTCATCGTGGACCAGGAGGGGGAGCGCAGCACGAGAGTTGAACTCAGCTCCGAAATGATCGTTACCCACGACAGGATCGCCCCCGAAACAACCCCTCCCATCATCAGGCGGAAGGTAACCTTATAAAAGGTCTTCATCGGAGAGACTCCCAGGGAAATGCTCGCCTCATCCAGCGACGGATCCAACTGGTAAAGGATCGAGGCGCTGGAGCGAGCGATAAAGGGCATCTTGCGGATGACATAGGAAAGGACCAGAATTACCCAAGTCCCTGTGAGTACGATCCAGCCCTGGTTGAAGAAGGTGATCAGGGCAATGCCGAGGATCGTTCCCGCGATGACAAAGGGGAGCATGATCACAATATCCAGGGCGTTGCTGTAAGCGGACTTCCGCCTGGTCAGGATATAGCCCGTGGGCACGCCGATGAGGACGGCGACGAGGGTGGAAATGGTCGCCAGGAAATAGCTGTTGAAGATCGGTCGGGCCGAGCGACTGAAGGCGTAAACATAACTCTGTAAGCTGAAGCGAGGGTAGAAGACCGGTCCCCGCATCTCCATGAAGGATAGAACCAAGGCAACGAAAAACGGGATCAGCGTGAAGATCAGGAAGGCATAAATGATGCCGCTTGCCAGAAGCCTCTTTCCCGGCGTCAGTTGCTTGACCTTCGGTTTTCCTCTGGCCGCCTGAATGAAATTCCGTTTGGAGAGATAATACCTCTGGGCCACGAGGGAAGCCATGGTGATGAGGATGAGGAAGATGCTCAGGGTGTAGGCCATCCCGGGGTGCGTACCCACTTCACTGGTAAATTCAATGTAGGCCTTGACCACCAGGTTTGGTGTCTGCTGGGCGATGATCATGGGGACGCCGAAGTTTTCTATGGCCGACATGAAAGTGAGAATAGCCCCGGAAAGGATGGTTGGGAGGACCAAGGGTAAAGAAACGGTCCAAAATGTCCTTAGCTGGCTTGACCCCAGACTGCACCCGGCTTCTTCTATGGACTCGTCAACCGCGCTGAATCCGGAAAGGGTCATCAGGAAGACGTACGAATACAACTGAGATACAAAGACCAGGATCATCCCTGGGTAACCGTAGATGGAGCCGATATGGATGCCCCACGTCTGGAGAAATTTGGTGATGATCCCTCCCCGCCCCAGGAGGATGACCCAGGCAAAAGCGGCAATGAAGGTGGGAAGCATGAGAGGCAGGGTGCTCAGGGTAACGATCAGGGACTTTCCCATCACGTTCCAGCGGGAGACCATATACCCCATGGGCACGCCCACGATCATGGCGCCCGCAGCAGAGATCAGGCCGATGAGGATCGAGTTCCAGAGACTCCTCCAGTACGAAGGATAATGGAAGAAGCTCAGGTAATTTTGGAGTGTGAAAGCCCCTTTTTCCTGGGTCTGAAAACTGCCGGTGAAGAGATTGAGCACCGGAAGGATCATGAAAAAGAAGAAGATCAGGAAGATCAGAATCGTGGTTAAACTCCAGAAGCGCGATTTCATGGAAGAGTCACCTTAACAGATTAAAACCCTTTGGGGGTCGTAACAGAGCTCGATGGTTTCCCCTGTTTTTCTCAGGTGCTGGGGCAGTACATCATAGGAAACCACTTTTACAGAAAGTCCTCGGCACAATTCCAGATCATACTTGGTCATAAACCCGAGATACTCCACTTTGTTCACCCTCCCAGGCAGGGAAAGGAAGCAGGAACGCTCCGCTTCGGTAATCTCTTGCGCAACTTTAAATGCCTCGGGCCGGATGGCAAAGGATACCTTTTCTCCTACACACGGTGAATGAGCGGAAACCTTCATCTTGATTTCCGACACCTGAACGATCCCCTGTCCTCCTTGCTCGGAAATCAAGGTCCCTTCAAAAAAGTTGGTCGTGCCGATGAAACCGGCGACAAAGCGGTTTACCGGGGTGTTATAGATCTCCCAGGGTTCCCCCATCTGCTCCACCACCCCGTGATTCATGACGGCGATACGATCGGAGATGGAAAGGGCCTCTTCCTGGTCATGCGTTACATACAGGGTGGTGATTTTCATACTCTGCTGCAGTTCCCGAATCTCGCTACGCATCTCGACTCGCAGCTTGGCATCCAGGTTGCTTAGAGGCTCGTCCATTAAAAGAACTTGCGGTTCGATCACCAGAGCCCGGGCAATCGCGACTCTCTGCAGTTGGCCGCCGGAAAGCTGGTTGGGAAACCGATCCTCCATCCCGGCGAGACGCACCATTTGCAGGGCTCTGCTGACCTTTGGTCGAATTTCATCCGCAGAAAAATTGCGGGCCTTTAAACCATACGCCACATTATTGAAGACATTGAGATGGGGGAAAACCGCGTAATTCTGGAAGACCATCCCGATGCCCCTTTTATGGGTGGCTATTTTGTCCACCCTCTTTTTGTTGAAATATATTTCCCCCTTCTCCGGTTGATTGAACCCGGCGATCGAGCGCAGGAGGGTCGTCTTGCCGCAACCGCTTGGCCCGAGGAGGGTAAAGAACTCCCCTGTCTTCACTTCCAGGGTAACGTCTTTTACCGCCTCCAAATTTCCGAACTTTTTGGTGACATTGACAATCTGTATGCTCACGCCTTTTCCTCACAATAAAGAACGGGCCTCCCTCTGCTCTCCTCAGGAAGGCCCGCCTTGTCATCGATGAGTTCGTCATTTGATCCGCAGGATGATATCTTTGATGCGTGCCAGGATTTTATCCCGATCTTTGATATAGTCCGTATCCACGTAACCCGGCATCAGCTTAATCTTCGAGAGCGGGGGCATGGGGACAATCTTCGAGAAATCCAGATCCTTCCGGGCCGGCCTGCGGAACTGGTCCTTGATCACGAGCTCCCGGAAACTTTTGTCGTTGCAGAAATCCATAAACTTTTCCGCAGCGCTCCTGTGTTTGGCGCCCTTGATAATGCCCACCCCTTCCGCCTGAATGCTGTTTCCATCTTCCGGGTAGATCACACCCACTTTGGCCCCGCCGGCGAGATAACGGGTGGCCACATACTCCTGGGTGATGCCCATCGGAAATTCTCCCTTTTCCACCGATGTGGGGACCATGGAGGACTGCTCCGTAATCTGCACGTTGGCCAAGAAGTTTTCCATCTTCTTCCAGGCCGCCTCATTGTTGCCGAGTTCATGGAGCATCATGGTAAAGGTCGTGTAGGCAAAGGAGGAATTGGCGGGGTTGGGGAAGGCGATCTTGTTCTTCCATTTGGGGTCCAGAAGGTCGATCCATTTATTTGGAGCCTCCCCGGCTTTCAGAAGGTCCTTGTTGTACATGAAGACGAGGATCTGAAGGTTCGTTCCGATCCAGTGATACTGCGCGTCCCGAAACTCCGGCATGATGAGATCGAAATATTTTGATTTATAGGGCTCCAGCAGGTCCACGTTGGACATGAGGACCACTTTGCTGATCCCCCAGAAGATGTCTCCCTGGGGATTGTCCTTCTCCGCCCTCATCCTCTTTAAGGCCACCCCCGATCCGGAATAGACCATATTGGCCTTGATGCCGGTAGCCTTTTGAAATTCGGAGGCCACCAGTTCATTCAAGGCCTGCATGTTTGAGGAATAGACATTCACCTCTTCGGCTGCCTTTGCTTGCGTTGCGGAAAATCCCCCGATTGCGGCCAACATCAAAAGGACGACCGTTGCATATATCAACCTTCTTCCCATTTCTCCCTCCTCCTTTCAAATTTCTCTATGTGTTCTCCGTTTGCACCTTCTCTTTATGACGGATCTTAAACTCCTTAACAAAACTTGACCATTAAAATGAGATACAATCTATTTCAGTTCATCCAGAGCCTGCTTCAGGCGGTCTATTCCAACTTCCAGATTTTCCATGGATGTGGCAAAGCAGATGCGGAAATGCTTCTGGCCGCCGGCGCCATACTCCGTGCCGCTGCGGACCATGATCCCTTTGTTGAAGAGGTATTCCGTCATCTGCTGGCTGGTCAGAGAGTGTTCAAACCGGGGGAAGAAATAAAAAGCCCCTTCGCAGGGCGGTGTGGTGAGCCCCTGGATCTCGTTCAATTTCTGCGCAACGAGGACCTTTCTTTTCTCGTATTCTTGCCGCATGGTTTCGACACACTCCTGGGGACCAGCGGCAGCGGCCGCGCAGGCCATCTGGGCAGGCACGTTGGGACAGATCGTCATCGCCTTGTGGAAGGTGACCATCTCTTTAATAAGCGGGGCATCCGCCACCATGTACCCCACCCTCCAGCCGGTCATGGCATAGGCTTTCGAGAAGCTATTCAGCAGAATCGAACGGCTCCGCACTTCCTCGACCTGGCAGATCGAAAGGAACTTGATCGCACCGTAGATGAGCTTGCAGTAAGTTTCATCAAGAACCAGGAGAAAATCCTTCGTCACGGCAAGTCGGGCCAGACTCAGGATTTCATCTTCCCGCAGGACCCGGCTGGTCGGGTTTCCCGGGCTTGAGATAAATGCAATCTTGGTCTTCTTGGAGATGCGTTTTTCCATGGCCTCGAAATCGATATGAAAGTCTTCTTTGAGGGGGACGAAGACCGGGGTTCCGCCGAAGAGGGAGACGGAGTCTGCATAGGCCGAATACTCCGGGTCCGGGATCAGCACCTCATCACCCGCGTTGAGATACGTAGCGCAGATGGTATGTATAGCCGCGATCCCGCCCGAGGTGATCAGCACATTCTCCGGCTTCTTTTCCACGCCGAAGTCCCGTTTGAGGCTTAGACAGACGGCCTCCCGCAGCGCCGGTTCTCCATAAGCATTGCCGTAATGGGTGAAATTGTTCCGCATGGCCCGGGTGGCCGCTTCCTGAATATGAACGGGAGTGGAAAAATCGGGCTCTCCCATCTCCAGTCGGATGATGCTTTTAGGGATGACCAGCGGTCGCTGGGAACGTTCAGATCCGGACAGTCGTTTCACGCGATCAGATTTTTCAAGCATCCTTAACTTTCTCCTATTTAAGCCTGTTCAATAATTAAGATTTAGGACGGGGCGTCGTTTTCCGTGCTTGATGTAATCATAGATGATGTGTCATTGCAATGAGAAAATGACACCTTCTTTGGCTGCATAGGCAGCTATTTGAAAGTCAAACAAAGGCCTTGGTTTCCGCTCCTGCACGCCTTTTTTGATGAGGCGTTATGCATGAATATAGGCATCCCAAGAGTAGTCGGGGTCGGCCGCTTTTCCCTGCTCGTCTTCACCGGCAAGCTGGCCCGCTATGCGGCGGCGGCATGGCTGACGCTGGGGGGATGCAGATGTTCAAGAGTTAGTCACTCAATATCGCACCCTCCGCTTATCGGCATTACGCGATGACTTTCCCGTGATCGAGGCTCTCGTAG
>JADGQN010000214.1 GCA_017881765.1 Syntrophobacterales bacterium
CGTCTCGCCCGTGAGTTTCAACTTGACTTGATGCGATCACTAAAGCCACGGGGATTCCGTTTATCAGTGGACATGCAGGGGTTCGTGTTGCAGCTGGACCGTGAGACGGGGGCCATCCACCTTAAAGATGTTCCGGAGAAAAAAGAAATCCTGGCCATGGCCGATTTCGTGAAGCTTGACACTGCGGAGGCACAAACCTTGACGGGGGCGGATGTCCTGCAGGACCAAGCCGATATACTGGAGGACTGGGGAAGCTCGGAAACTATAATAACATCCTCAGAGGGTGTGCTGGCCCGGAGCAAGGGGAAGACCACGATCGCTAAATTTACGAACAGGACCAACCAAGGTAGGATGGGTCGCGGCGACACTGTTATGGGATCGTACCTAGCACGTAGGCTGGATCATTCTGTTGAAGACTCTCTCCGGTTCGCCGCAGCGCTCACATCGATCAAGATGGAGTCCACCGGTCCGTTCACAGGCTCGATAGAGGATGTTATTGAGAGAATGGACGAACGCTTTCTCGGCTGAGTGAATAGCGACTGAAATCAAACCAAGGTAATCGTATAGAAATGGTGAGGGAAGTCGTGAAAGCAGAATGTCAGTGGATGTCAGGTGAGACAGAGCGGTTCATACGAGACAGCGAAAAGAAGGAGTGATTATCTGATGCTCGCCAACCCGGTTCGGGTCCAGAGAAGGTCTTATCGTGGGTCGGACGACCCAATAAGGCAGGCGCAGATCGCTGAGCTTAACCGTGTCGCCGGAATACTCGAAGACTACCTAAATAAGCAAATCAAGGAACGGAAGGAAGAACATCAAAAATATCTCTATTCTAGGATAGCCGCTGGCCGGCAATAGTGCATCGGATCTATCGGGGCGGTTCTTGCAACTTGTCTCTCAGATGAGAGCCAAGGTAACGAATACCCAAAGAACGAACTTCCGTTTTCGCGCCATTCGGTCAAGGCAAAGCGTTATGATTTCGGCACATTCTGCGCTTGCCTTTTCACCAGGCAGCGCGTATCATTTCGGAAAAGAGGAAGTCCGTGTATTATTTGTTCGGAGAATAATCGATGAATGATGCGATGATCAAGATTCACAAAAGCGTTGGTCAGTGCAGACGTTGTGCCGGGATTCTTGATGAAAGCCGTATCATCCCTCGGTCTGGGTTTCCGCCCACCGGGAAATACGACGCAATGGTGATTGGATGCGAACCGGGACAGAGTGCTGGGGGGCGTCCGACGCCTGAACAGTACAAGGGACGTTTTGACTGGCGAACGCCGAAGAATCGAAACACCGTTCGCATATTGTTCAAAGCCATTCACGAAGCGGGCGTTGATTGGAACACTCTGTTCTACACAAATGCCGTAAAGTGTCCGGCAACACCGGCTGAGGCATCACTTTGCTACCTTAAGTGTGGAGCCTTTTTGCAGAAACTGATCCAAGCTCTCAACCCGCGCGTCATAGTCGTATTCGGCCGTGCTGCGGACATAATTGGAGTCGACAGGGTCGGGAGAGGGGAAATCGGTGACTGCAGTTGTATGGGACACTCTTGCATTATCGCAACGCACCCTCAAGGGGCCACATGCGCTTACTTGGCCAGAGTCGGGCAGCACGTTAGGAACAAAATATTCTTTGAACCACCGGACACGGTCAATCGGCCATAAAGAGGCCCCTGGCTGATCTAGGCTCGTTATCACGCGTTACAAGTGGAAATGTGCAATGCTCTCTGGTATTCCGGAATACTGTACTTGCAAGTGTACGAACTACTTTGGAAGGATCGAGTGATTTTCAAAAAACTCGTGGGTGATGAACTCGCCGCTTGCTGAAGTATTGAGTTTTTACATCCTTCATTTCGTGCTGCATTACAACTGAAAAGAGCGTATGAAGCAAATCATGCAGATTATGAAAGCCGGGATAAATCGATTTGCAGATCATGAAATCACGTTGCTGCCTCGCTGTCACTTTCTTCAAACCAGATGGACCAGGCGTCAAAAAGTGAAAGGTAGCGAAGAAGGAAGAGGTTACCTTCAACAGTCCTGACTTTGAAGTAGTTCACCTGCGGGCGTCCCGGTTTAAGACCTCCTTCATACCAGCGATCAACAATCTCTGCCACTTCCCAGCGTCGCTCCTGAAAGGTAAATGCCACAGGGCGTTCATTGGCCTTGAACCCGCTGTAACATTCCACAGATATCTTCTCATATGGCAAGGACAATACCCTCTTCGGCTACTTGGCACACGTGCTGAATACCGTTTCCAGCATCGTGGCCTACGCTTATTATAGCGCAGATGGACACATCATACGATCCGAGCATCAGGATATAAGATCCATTTGGTGCACACCAAAGTTCAGGTCAACCATTGGGGTCACATCAATTGTCTATTAAACGCTCTTATGGGGTGGTAAGGACCTTAACCCTTGTCGACGCCTTCTTCCTGTAACAGAGCATGTCAACGCCTTTCATCTTCATACGCGATTTGAAGTGGCAATGGTGAATGGTACAAGCTGAAAGTGTGACTTTCGCCGCTCTGCCCATTAACATTCAAGAGTACAAGCGGCAATGCGCAGCTCAGACCCTCCCCGATATTCGGGTCGGGAAATAAAAAGGATCACCGGATCCAATGCCATGTCTTCATCTGCCTGCTTGCCTACTACCTCCAGTGGCACATGACCCGAAGGTTGAAACCCCTCTTCGACTCCGACAAGAAAGGCAAGAAAAGAGAGTGGACCTTCGACAGGGTCATCGAGCGATTAAAGAGCATACGCCGAGAGGTCGTGTCCACGGCAGGGGTTCCCTGGAAAACCATTACCGAACCCGATGAGGATTAGCGTAAGATCCTCCGGCTCCTGAAGGTCAAACTGTAGCCATCGCAGCGAAATGACAAAGCCCTGTTCAACCGTTGCGGGAGAAGGGGATTGCTGCAGGAGGTAAGGGGGAAAGTGTGCTAAAAGGGGGGACTGCAAAAAATAGTAAGTTAATTTTACTCTAACCTATGCCCTACCAATACCTCCTTATGTGCACAAATGATTTTTACGTAACGGTTTTTTATTAAGAAAACCGAATAAAGAAAAAGGGCTGTTTTTCTCATCAGGAAATAGAAAAACCGACCCAAATTTTTAATGGTAAGGACTGTCCAGGTTGTAAGTTATGTTTGAGAAGCTATGGGGCGATCCAAAAGATTTAGGAAAGATCCTCCCCTGAATTATATCTTCTCAACAGTGATTTTTACTTTGTCGCCCTTTTTCAGATCTTCGGAGGGCTTGAACGCAACTTCCTTTGCCTTGTCCGAAAAACTAACTTGCAGTTTCACCTTCATGTCCTCTGTCTTCTTGACATCAGTAGTCATCTCAGATGTAACTTCACCAATTTTTACTGCCATATTTAAATACCTCCCTTTTTGTTAATCAAAAAGAACAGTCCCTACATGACTTATTATGTTCCTTTCGGGAGCTTATGTCGAGGTCTCTGCCAGGATCGAAATAGAAGTCATAGGAGATCCCACCATTGCGGACGCTCTTCTTGACCGGCTGGTGCATAACGCGCACAAGATCAACCTGAAGGGAGAATCTATGAGGAAGAGAAAAGCAGCATTGACACAAAAGGAGGAACCGAGTAAGGTAGGAAACGACCAACGTCGCCTGACGGCTCCGACCGGGGTGGCAAGCTCGATCATAACGGGCGGCCAACTTCATCGGGATACCCAGTCAGTTACTAAAATCCTTTTTTATCTAAATCAGGAATTTTCAGAAAGCAGCAAGAAAGATAAAAAAGCCCAGGGTACAAGACAGAAATCGAAGATTATGCAAAATCCTTAGCGGTAAGAGTAGAATGGAGAGTTCCCAGCCATTTTGAAAGACAGCTTGCTTTAGATGAGAATAGCAATTTAGCGCAGCACTTCTTCAGTCTAGGTAAGGGCATAGTAGATTTCATTACAGAATTACGCCAGCACGCCGAATCGATCCTGGCGGCTGTCCATTCGAAGATTATCTTCAATGGCAACGAAATTAAAATTGATAGGTCAGCTACTTTGACAAATGTTTAAACCTCCCCCGCTCTTCCCAGTGACACCCGTCCCCGTAAGCCGTGCGAAGTTCGTCCAAAGCACGGAATGCGGGGATCGGGCCGAGCCCACTTGTTCTATGTTGAGAATAACTCCTGTCTTACGAGACCGGGTCTATCTCCTCACTTAACACGCGTTGCTTGCCGCCTTACGGACTCTGGCGGAGTGCGCGGCGAGGATTGCGATAATCCCCACGATGATCAGCGCGCCCACTGCGTTACTGCCCCATATCTCGAAGACGGTCCAGTTGAGTCCGATGAAAATACCGCCTATCAGCGGCGCGAGCGTCGCACCGCTTCGACCGATCGCATAGGCCCAGCCTACCGCCGAGCCGGTAATGTCGGTGGGATAGGAAAGGGTCACGAGGGCCACGAGACCGGAGACGGTGCCGTTAATGAAGAGTCCACAAATCACGCAGATGGCGGCGATGACGATAAACGGACTGGTGGCGAAGAGTCCAAAGGCCACGAGGCTCAGGAACCCGAGGATAAAGCCGCCTTGCAAAATCCGGTAGGGGTTCTTGGCCTTGTCCATCAACCGACCGACCGTGACCGTCGCTATGGCGGAGCCGAAATTGATGAGGGCGAAGGCCATGCTGTACTGCTGAACCGAAGCGCCGCCCTTACGCAGCAACGTGGGCGCCCACGAAAGCATGAGGTAAATCAAATAGTAGCCCACAAAAAAACTGATCCACAACAAGATGGTAGTGGTTGCGCGTCCTTCCAGAAAAAGGTGCTTGACCGGCACGCCGGGCCGCCTCTTGTCGGTCGAGCAAAACTCAACGTCCTTATCCTTCGCGAAGGCCGGCGCGATCTTTGCGACAATGCTACGAACCTTTGCCTGGGCTTTATCCCTCCTGACCAGGAAAGTCAGAGACTCGGGAAGAAGGAGTGCCATCAATATGGCGATCACGATGGGTATGACGCCGCCCATGATAAAGAGGGACTGCCAACCGTAATGGGGAAGCAGATATACGGCTCCAAGGCCGCTTACCGTGGCCCCGACCGGAACACCCGCGTACATCGCGGTGGCAACGGTTGCACGGGAGCGGGTCGGCGCGTACTCAGTGCCGAAGGCAATGGCGGTCGGGACAGCCCCACCCATGCCTAGGCCGGCTATGAAGCGGAAGAGCGCCAGCTGCCCTACGCTGGTAATAAATGCGCAGAGCACGGTAAACAGGCCGAAAGCGAGGGCGCAGGCAACCAACATTCTCTTGCGTCCGATCCGGTCGGCAAGCATGCCCAAAAGGGCCGCACCAATGAGTGGTCCGAATTGTCCTGCGCTCATTGCCAGACCGAGAGCCGGGGGCTTGACACGCAGATATTCGGCGATCTTGGGCACCGCCACGCCGATGACGGTCAGATCGAAGCCGTCGAGCAGCGTGCAGCAAAAGCACAGCATGGCCACCAATACCTGGTACGACGTGAAAGGACTAGAATCCAGAACTTCTGATACGCTTACTGACCTGCTTGCCATCCTTGTCTCCCTTGAAAAAATGATTTTTTCACGACAAAGGCTGTCCTACTCCCCGCCTTGACTGCCTGTTCAGAGGTTTTCCGGCCCATCCGACATAAGGGGACGTTGGTTCCTAAGTTGCATAAATATTGACTTCCGCTTCCCCTCGTACTTGTCCATTATTACCACTTTGATTTTTTCACTTCAAGGAAAATCTCGCTGTGCTCGATTTCAGCAAGAACCATTGCATCTGCAATTATTATAACTACGCTCAATAGTTTATTCTATGTGTGATTTAGCTGTTTTGACAGCGAGATCTCTATCCCTTGTAAACAACCTCCACTCCATTCCTGACGAGTGAATACCGGCCTCCTTGTCTCGACCTCTACAATAATACCAGCGTCCAAAGCGCTCGACGGTAGAAAACGGATGATTGCCTGTACAGAGGATTCCGCAAGAATTAATCTCCTCGAAAAAAATAGTTTCGCCGGGGGCTGGTCAAGAAATGAGGAGGCGAACCGCCGGATGCCCCGTGAATACATGCATCCGCCTAACGCCGATATGACGGCCGTGGCCCATGCGCGGCCAGTTTTTGAGGCCATGATCACCGGGAAACCCTATCCGGTCACCGCGGCCATCTCTGTGGCGAGCAATCCACTGCTTTCCCTGCCGAATGCGCGCCACACTTACGAGGCATTGAAGAGCCTGGAGCTCTATGCCGTCGGTGAATTCTATCTCACGCCTTCCGCAGCCCTTGCAGATTATGTTTTTCCCATATGTTCCACGGTCGAGACGACCGAACTTTGGCTGACAGGAGCCTTCTGTGTGGCCTGTCCCAGGGGAATCGAACCTCTTTACGAACGCCGCAATACATATGAATTCTGGCGCGGCCTGGCTCTCCGGCTCGGACAGAGCGAACACTGGCCATGGAAGAGCGTTGATGAGGTGTGGGACTATAGGCTTTCACCGGTGGGTTTAACGTTTGATCGACTCCTTGAACAAAACGGCCTCTTCGGAAAGCCGGAATTCGAACGCTACAAGAAATACGGTTTCGGCACGCCGTCGGGCAAAGTGGAACTGCGGTCGAGCACGTTTGAGGCTCTGGGTTGCGAACCCTTGCCCGTCTACCGCGAGATGGCACACAGCCCCTTGAGCGATCCGAAGCTGTCCGGGGTTTTTCCTCTCGTTCTCATTACAGGGAGCCGGTTCATGCCGATGTACCACTCGGAGCAGAGGCAGATTGAGGAAGCGAGAAAAAAGAGGCCCGATCCGCTGGTGACGCTTCACCCGGAAACCGCAAAAAGACTGAACCTGGTCGAAGGTGACTGGGTTAAAGTAGAAACTCCTCTGGGGAGCATTCGCATGCGTCTTGCTCTTTCCGATACGGTCGATTCGCGCATGGCGGATGCGGATCATGGGTGGTGGTTCCCGGAGCGGGAAGAGGCGGAGCCGAATCTCTTCAGTGTATTCGAATCCAACGCCAATCTGCTTTGCCCTGATGGATCAGAATTTTGCAGCCCTGAGATCGGCAGTTGGCCTCACACGGCGTTATTGTGCCGGGTTGAAAAAGCGTAATTAAGAATGGCAGGCAGCCACACTCATCCGCATGGTTGAATGTGAACTGCAACTAAGGTCCGAGAGGAGGTGGCCAAGTTCCTTCCTGTAGTGCTGAATTCTTGATTTTTTCTTTTCAAGCTACATTTCGTGCGGAAAGTGATAGTTTTCGATTCCCGCAAAGCCGCGACCTGTACTCTGATTGTTAGTGGCTTTCGCCACCTCGTTTCGTGAGGAGCACCTTTTGCGCGTAGCGCACGGTCTCAAAGGTCTTGCAGATTGCGAGCAGGAAGCGGTAATCCTTGACCGTGCCAACCATGAAGCTTGGCCGGACCTTCTCATTGTCGTGCGCATTCCCGCAATCATGACCGCTGTAATCGGTGAAAAGGAGCGCCGCCTCCGGAGCAGTAGTTGCCTTGAATGCCGATCCCCTGAAGACGTTTCGCAGAAAACTTTCTGACCCATTTCACTACCGCGGATGAACCTCTTCAACTCTTCTCGTCTCACATAGACCTTTGGTGCGACTAGACTTGCGACTGCAATCTTCCCTATCCTACCCACTTCCACAGGGTAAGGCTCTGTTTTCAAACACGAAGCTTCATCTTCTAGCGCCAAGGTCGCCGTCACGCCCGTGATAAAATGTCTTGCGGTAGTCTTCAAAGAATGTGTATAGATTCAGTGACTGGCACTTGCCGACTAGTGGCCACTGCTCCCCGGCCACTGATTCTAGAGGGATTTCATCATGCGGTTCATCATTGTCACGCTGGCAATTCTGTCCATTGCCTCGCCGCTCGGGGCCCAGGAGATCTTTATCAACGGTGGAGGATCGAAGAATATTGACGAAGAGACTACTACCTCTGCATGGTCGATCTCTTACCTCGAACCTTTAGGAGAGCATCTCGCCTTCAGCATCACGTATCTGAACGAAGGCCATCACCCAGACCACCACAGGGATGGGTTGGCCCCTGAGATATGGGCCCGAGTCATGACCAT
>JADGQN010000215.1 GCA_017881765.1 Syntrophobacterales bacterium
CCGTCCATAAGGCGGGTACCCGAGAGACTCCAGCAATGCTGCGCTCAGGAAGGGTGAGCCCACGGCCCCTAGCCCCACTCTTCGTCACTCCGGCCTACGCCGGAGTCCAGCACCAGGTATGGTTCTACCGTAATCGATGAATTGTGGGCCGGAAGGATCTTTTCGGAGCGAACATCGCGGAAGGTCTGGGGACCCGTAAATGAAGACGAGCGGTGCCGCGCATCCTTGTGGCGCGGCACGATGCGCCGGACTCCGAGACATGACATACCGGAACAATGCTGGTTTGCGAGCTGCCACAATGAACATGGGCAAGAGAGTAATTCGCACTCAAAAAGCATCGAGCGAGGCGAAATGTCCGACGGGTCAGACCTGTAGCGCTAGAGAGCGGAGAAAACGGTGCGCCCGGCCCATCCAATCACGTGCTCTCAGGGCTTCGTTCTTTTTACTTCCGGTCGCGCCAGTCGATGCGGATCCTTCCCTTTTCCTGCCTGACCGTGATGAACTTGTCCTGGAGCAATGGATTCGTGAACGTATAGTCGGATCGGACATGAAGCGCTCTCGTCTCTTTTCTCTCCAGGGCCGTGAGAAAGATCACTTCTCCACATTGCATCAGGTCGATCGTTTCAAGACACCGCATTAACGTGTGGGAATCTTCCGCTCTCAGGGATGCAAGGGCCGTCTTCTTCAAGTCCCTCAAGTATTTCAGCCCCGCGGCTAACAGAGTCTCCGACCTCACCGCAGTGCCCGCGTAGTCATTCATGATCTGCTGCAAGGCCAGATTCGCCTCCTGCCACCCGGGACCTTCTTCCCTCGCCATCAGCTGCGAACAGAACCGCGCCCGCTCTCTCACGACGGGACCACCCGCGATGTCTCCGGACTGCCGAACCTTCTTCGCCCTCTGTGCAGCGCTTCCGCCCGCAATCCAACCGAACGTTGCAGCCCCGGCAATATCAGCCCGGAAATTACCCACAGGGTCCCCGGCGGCATACATGCCCGCGATGTTGGTCTCACCATTGAGATCGATCTCAACGCCCCGTCCGATGAGGAAGGGCTCATACTGCGCAAATTCGACCCTGCGCTTCCGGACGTCGATGCCTTCCTCTTCCATGTACTTCAACATGGCGGTGTTCCCTTCGTGTTCGAGACCGTGCATCATGTACTTGAGGTCTTTCTCCGCAATTCCCGTGCAATCCATATACGTGGGCCCCCGGCCCGACTTGTACATGTCGGTAAAGACGGAGTTCCACACGTCCGCCGTGATGTCCCCCAGCTCCTTGGTGGGCTTGGTCACAAAGGGGCCCACAGGCTCACCCTTCGTATCGTTAAGGACGCCTATCCATGTCGCCTTGCCGGCCCGGGCGAAGTATTTCGGTCCCGCATGTTTGTTGGGAAATTCCATGTTGACCAGCTGTGCCCCGGCGCGAAAGGCTATCGCCTGAGCACCTCCCGTGCAGCTTGGACAGAAGGCCGTATTAAACATCCAGCCCGGACTGACCGAAGGATACAGGCGGTTGGCTGTCCCCGTCGCAAGGACAACTGCTTTTGCGCGAATGAGCTTGAGCACGGGGACTTCATCCTTAATGCTGAGGCCGATTGCGCCGACCACTTCTCCGTTATTGGTGATCACATCGATCACGGGCAAATGGTTTTCTATGCGCACACCCCGCTTCTTCGCCTGATTGGTCAATACCAGTTTCTGATTGGCTCCTTCATACTTGAGGAAGACACGGGGACGTCCCGGGAAGGCATGGCCGATGAATTCCCATTTCCCCGTGGGCTTCATCGAAATGCCCCAGCGTTCCCAGTCCTTCACGCGATCAAAGGACTGCTCAAGAAATTTGACGGTCATACAGTTGTCATGGTAACCGCCGACCAGGCTGTTACGGACTTCCTTGACAATAGGGTCCATGTCCGGCCCATGGATTGAGGGAATATAGCAGACGAAATGGTCGTTTCCGGTGGCCCCGGAACCGCTTCGCTTCGTATTGGCTTTTTCAGCGACAATGACACGTGCGCCCTGATCCGCCGCGTTGATGGCTGCCATCAACCCCGCAATCCCGCCTCCTACAACCAGCACGTCCGTCTCGACTACTTCTTTATCGATCTCGATCATTGTGTCAGCCCTCCATGAATGTCTTCAAATATCTTCCGTAACGTCTCTCTCATAAGAAGACGAGAGAGCATTCTTCCGGGTTATTTTCGCCCGCGGCCGGCTGCTTCCACATGAAGCATCATGGCGGGAAGGGGGAGCCGCAGTTTGATGGCGGACTGCGCGCAATCGAGGACGCAGGCATTGCAGTGCCAGCATTCCTCCGGATATTTGACGAGTGGAGAAACCCCTTTTCCCATGGCTCTGAAAACCTGCGTTGGGCAGATGTCCGCACAGGTTCCGCAGGCGTTGCACTTAGTTTTGTCAAGAATGGGTGGCATTTTTACCTCCTCCTATATCAATTTGCATTCACGTGTATACCTTCGTTGTCGCTGCGTCGCGCTCCTCGACGTACCCTCGGTACGCCTGCGTCGGCTCCTCGCTGCCGCCTCGGTCTCCGCGTGAATGCAAATTGATATCTTCTCTTTTTGATAGCCCGGTGCGGGGCATCGGCTTACACATATTTATTCGGGACTTAGAATCTGTCCTCAACGTCACTTCATCGTCCTGGGAAGCCAGAGCGCAAGTTCCGGGAAGATCATCACCAGCGCAGTGGTCATGAAAATGGCGATGATTAAAACGGACGTTCCTTTGTAGACTTTCATCAAATCAACGTGGGCTGTGGCGCTGACAACAAAAGCGATCATACCCACCGGAGGAAAGACAAGGCCCATGGCCACCATCAATATCGAAAGCACGCCAAACCAGACCGGATCGAAGCCCACCGACGTGACGAGAGGGAAGCTCAAGGGCAGCGTCAGAAGAAGCAACGGAATCTCATCCATGAACATGCTGATGACGAAGTAGACGACGGTAATGCCGATGACGATAATCCAGCGGTTGAGATGCATTGCTGTTACGTGTTCGACGACGTCCTGCGGGATCTGGCTCAGTGTCATGTAATAGCCGAAAATATTTGCCCCGATCAGGATCAGGAAGATCATTGCGGACGTCTTGATCGTCTCTTTCAGGGCTTCAATAGCTCCCTTCCATGTGAGACGGCCCATGGCAACGCCAATTCCCGCGGCCATGAATGAGCCGACTGCGCCCACTTCCGTCGGGGTGGCAACGCCTGAGTAAAGGAGCGCCAGAACAATGGCGATCAATAAAAGACTTGGCCAGATGCGGCCGATGCTTCCCCATCGCTCCCCCCAGGGCACCGACTCAGTCTTGGGAGCATGCGAGGGACTGATGGTCACCCAGATAACGATGCATAAAGCCAGCAGGATTCCGAGGACGATCCCGGGCACCACGCCCGCCACGAGCAACTGCCCGATGGAGGTCTGCGTCGCGATGCCATAGATCACCATGGGCACGCTGGGTGGGATTAGGATATCGAGCGTTGCCCCCACACCTACCGAGCCCGCGGCCAGCTCTTCGGAATAACCGAAACGACGCATGTTCGGCATGGCGATATTCGACATTACGGCGGCGGCGGCCACACTCGCTCCGGACATCGCTCCAAAAATCCCACACGCGAAAACCGTTGCGATGGCAAGTCCACCCCTGATCTGGGATAGCCAGTTGGAAGCAGCGGTGTAAAGGTCTTTAGCGAGTCCGCTCGACGATGAAAAGTAGGCCATCAAAAGGAACATGGGGATGGTTGTCAAATCATAATTGGCCACCGCGGCTACGGGAACGGTCCTCAGAAAGACCATGACAATGCCCCAGTCCCCCTTTACGAGCCAGATGCCCAGGATGCCTGCCCCGGCAAGAGAGAAGGCGATCGGGATCCCCAAAATAAGCAGTAACAGCAACGAAATAAACGGAAGAGCAACGATCATCTTAACAGATCCTTTCGAATCATTTTATGAGTAACGACGGCTCATATCGTAGGGGTCTCATCCTGAAAGAGGTCCGATTTCCCCTCTTTTACCCGAGGAAGATCTTTCAGCATCAGCAGGCACATAAGGGTCAATCCGATCGGGATCACGATGAGCCCCGGCCACAGAGGCACCCCTGGCAGGGAGGCCAGGGTCGTGCCATGGTGAAGGGTACGGACCAGTTGCTGGATCGAGGCAAAGACAAGAACCGCTCCGTAGAGAATAGAAAAAATCTGGCCGAAGTAGTTTATGGGGACCTTTACTTTCATGGGCATGCGATCCATCAGGATACCCACACGGATGAAGGCTCCGCCTCGATAAGCGTAAGCGATCCCCAGGAAGATCGTCACGAGCATGAAATACTTTTCCGTCAGCTCGTACGCGCCGGTGATCGGACGGCCGAAGAAGTACCGTCCAATCGCATCCGCCGTGGTGAGACACATCATAATAAAAATGGACAGGACGGCGATATGGGTCAGCACCCTTTCACATCGATAAAGGAATTTCTCCATCCGGATACCCCCTTTTCCGTGTGAACCGCTACAACCGCTACTTCTTTTCCGCCATGTTGTTCAGCGCGTCGAGCACTTTCTTCCCGGGCAGTTTCTTGGCCTCTAACTCGGCGGCGTACTCATTCTTGATCGGGGCAAGCAGCTTTTTCCATCGGGCCATCTCGTTGGCTGAAAGGGTAATGTACTCAACCCCGTGCTTCGCTTTCACTTCAGCTTCAGCCTCGTTATCAAACTTGTCCCAGGCCTTGCCCGTGAAGTCGACGGCCCAGTCGCCCGAAAGATCCGTAAGGACCTTCTGAACCTCAGGCGTTTGCGCATCCCAGCTCTTCTGGTTCATGATGACGTAGAAGAGGTCGTGCCCCAGGTCGACATCAGTGACATACTTGGTCACTTCGTACAGTTTCCTTGAAATGAGGAGTTCGCTCGGACGGATAAAGCCGTCGATGGTCCCCTTCTCCGCGGCCACATAGAGGTCGGGGGTGGGGATGGTAACGGGTGTAAAACCAAGGGCCTTTGCTACTTTGACCATCGTAGCTCCGGAGACGGCGATCTTGAGGCCTTTCAGGTCTTCAAGAGTGCGGACGGCTTTCTTCCGCGTCATCAGTTTAGCACCCGGTGTGGCGTGAAGCCAGAGCATCTTGACGTTCGGGTATTCAGCCTTCACTTCGGGGACCGTTTTATAAAGCTGCCACATTGCCCTGGAGCAACTGATACTCGTCGGGAATCCCATCTCGGGCAGCATAAGGAACTCCGTCAGCGAGAAACGACCCGGAACGGCAAAGGTATAGCATTCCGTGAGATCAGAAACACCCGACACCGTGGAGTCATACATTTCGGCCAGGGGAGACATCGTATTCGAGAAATACATTTTGATCTTGATCGCCCCCTTCGTGCGTTCATCAACCATCTTGGCCCAGGGCTCAAAGACGTTGGTGTTGCGGAGGTGCTTTGGCGGCGTCATCAGATTCAGGCTCAAATCTTTTGCCGGGACGCTGCCGGCGAAGAATGTCACCAGTGTGAAAACCAGAATTGCCAGGAAGCACAGCTTTTTCGATGATCCCATTTCTCCTCTCCTCCTTCTCCCGAATTTGTTCGCGAATCTGACCGCAATATCTAACAACACTCCCTAACCAGCTCAGCAACGTTATCACCGGCAGGTTCAGGCGTCAAGCTATTTTCTGTCTCCCGCTGCACGTGTTAAGACGGCAACTAAATACTTGCGCTTTTTCTTGAGGCCGTCATTCCGGCGAAAGCCGGAATCCAGTGCCTGTCTGGATGCCGGATAGCGCAGCATCCTGTAAGGATCAAGTCCGGCATGACAAACTATTACTATATTGACTCCTATATCACAATAACTTCCCGAGGTGTTTTGTGGATCGGTGTCGCTTCACGCTCACCAACGATGTAGTTGTCGCAGCAGAAGCCGTAGGCTTTGTCTGTGACAGCGATGGGGTGAATCGTGATGTTCATGTTGGCAGCCAGCGGCATGGGCTCGTCTGCGCGCAGGGCCGGCCTTTCTACCAGGTCATAGCCCTGTCCGTGGCCGAAAAGCCTCCCTTCCGCCATATATCCCTTGCTCACCATAAACTCATTGTGTGCCTTGAGCAGGTCGGCAGGTTTGGCCCCGGCCACCAAACGCTTAATAGTACGAACCTGTGCCTCCTTGGCCGCCTCCCACACTTGCAGAAGCCCCTTCGGCGGATCACCCAGACAGAACGTTCTGCCCAGTTCAGTGTAGAAGCCGCCGGGGCCGTTCACCTCGATCATCAGGAAGAGCTGGTCTCCTGCGTTGAGTGTGCGGTTGGTGAAGAAGTCGTTTTTCTGGCCGGTAGAGGTACCGGGAGGAGCAGAACCGACCATGAGCAGTTGCTCTTCGCTGCCCATGTCCATCAGGAGATGGGTGACGGCCGACAATATCTCGTACTCTTTCTTGCCGGGCCTCACGATCGTGGGGATCGCTGCCATAGCTGCATCCTGTATGGCCGCTGCTTTCTTGATCAGCTCCAGTTCTTCCGGGCTCTTTATTGCCTTGATCGGATCGATGAGATCGGAGGCGTCTACGAGCTCCATCTGGCCCCGGTTCTGCTGTATGTACTCGTAAGTGGGGGCGGACATAGAGCCCTTGGCTACAATCCCAACCCTTTTTGCCCCGCGGGCCTTCAGCCGGTTGATCACCGCTTCGCCATCCATGGTGTCGGTGTAACCGAGGGTCCGGAAGTAGGGTCGGCCGATTCTTTCCTTTACGCCGCGCACCGCCCATTCAGGAGGTCCGGGCGGCAGCGGCTCCCCGCCGCTCGTGATCATGGTCATCTCATCGTCAACAGGGAAGATTACCGTTACCGGGTAACCTTCTTTGGCGGGCACGTCGGTGAACCACCGAACGTAGCCGCCCAGATACTGATTGCTGTTCTGCATCACCAGGCAGTCGATGTTCTGCTTGGCCATCGCCTTTCTGGTCTCGGCCCATCGCCGCTCCAGCTCAGCCGTGGAAATCGGCTGGCGTACGTTCTCTATAAGCGTAGGATTCAGTTTCACGGGCATTCTCCTTTTCTGCTATTTTCAGTTAGTATGGCAAAGGTTTTTCGAATTGTGGTACCGACAAGTCTGACAAACCTTGGACAGTATGTCAAGAAAGAAAAAGTGAGGAAATTCCACGAGCATCTTTCCTTGACGGAGAAACGGGAATGGGGTATAGATTTACGCGGAATAATCCCGTAGCGGACATCGTTGAATCTCAAGAAAATGGAAGGAGTCGTCATGGCTTTAAATCTCGGCCTGGATATCGGTGGAACCTTTACTGACCTCATCCTCTTCGATGAAACGTCGGGAGAGCTGAAGCATGCGAAGAGTTCCACTACCCCTAAAGATCTCACCATAGGAATTCTCAAATGCCTGAAAAAGATCCAATTCGATATGGATCGTTGTCGAAACTTCGTTCATGGAACGACGGTAGCGATCAATACGGTGATCGAAGGAAAAGGGGCGAAGACGGCGCTCGTCACGACACAGGGAGCGAGAGACGTCTACCGGATCGGCCGCGGGAATCGGCCGGAAGCGTATAACCTGTTCTTCGAGCGGCCTGCTCCCCTTGTTTTCCGGCATATGACCTTTGAGACGCCCGAAAGGCTTCTGGCGAGCGGAGACGTCTTGAAGCCTCTGGACGACGCAGAAGCCGAAGCCGTTGCCCGTGATGTTTCGAGAATGAGCCCCGAAGCAATAGCCGTCTGCTTCCTCCACTCTTATGTCAACCCTGCTCACGAGATAAAGATGGGAGAGGCCCTTCAGAAGGCAATGCCGGGCGCTTATGTTTCGTTGTCCCATCAAATTCTGAGAGAATACAGAGAGTACGAGCGGACCTCGACGACCGTGGTCAATGCCTATCTTGGCCCCATTGTGACCCGATACATCGAGGGTTTGGAAAAACTGCTCGACTCCCTGGGCTTCCGTGGATCCCTCCTGATCATGCAATCGAACGGCGGCGTCATGTCTCCTGAATCCGCTAAGAAGATCCCCGTGGCAATGATGGAATCAGGTCCTGTCGGGGGCATCATTG
>JADGQN010000216.1 GCA_017881765.1 Syntrophobacterales bacterium
ACAAAGGCTGGGTAAGAAAAACCGATGAATATGCCCCGTTTCGAGTTCTTGAATCCCACAACGGTTAAGGATGCACTCTCGTTGATGAGCGAGCACGGGAAAAACCTTCGGGTGCTCGCCGGTGGCACCGAGATCTTCGGAAGGATGAAACACGGCCTTGTGAGCCCGGCATACGTTATGAGCTTAAAAGGGGTGAAAGCCCTCGCCGGCATCAAAGAAAGAAAAGGTGCGCTTGTTGTCGGCGCTGCTACGACACTCAGCGAGATTGCCGAGTCGCGTGTCATCGCCGACTTCGCTGAATCGGTCAGCGAAGCAGCCGGTCTTGTGGCTGCCCCGGCCATCCGGAACGTGGCGACCCTGGCGGGCAATCTGCTTCAGGATAGCCGGTGCCTGTTCTATAACCAGTCGGAGCTTGCAAGGAAAGGGTTCGGTCCCTGCTACAAACTCGGCGGGGGGATTTGCCACGCCGTGAAGGGTAGCAAGCGCTGCTTAAGCGTCTACCAGGGCGACCTCGCGCCGGCTCTCATCGCCGTCGGGGCGCAAGTAAAGATACAGAAAACGGGATTGTCCCGCACCGTACCAATCGAAGATCTCTTTTCCGGTAAAGGAAAAAATCCCGTCGGGCTTGCCCGGGAGGAGCTGTTAACAGAGGTGATACTCCCCGTCCGCAAGGCCCGCTCCGCGTCCGCTTACCAGAAATTGAGGGTAAGAGGATCGATCGATTACCCGCTGGCCTCGGCAGCGGTCTTCGTCTCGGCGGGAAAGGACGGCGCGATTGAGGATGCCCGGATTATCCTTGGTGCGGCGGGAGCCGCTCCCAAAGTAGCTAAAGAGGCGGCCGGCGCGATCCTCGGTAAAAAACCGCGGGATATCGATCAGGACATGGATCTGCAGCAGATAGCCTTGCTTGCCGTGAAGGCGGTCGAAGTCGTGGAGAATCTTGCTCTTGCGCCGTCATACCGGAGGAAGATGGCAGCGGTCATGACAAAGAGGGCCCTGGAAAGAGCACTGGAAAGTCTCAGACAAGCGGAGCATGCGGGACATGCGTAAGCTGGTCAGGAATAAGCGCGCCGTGAAGCAGTCCACGAAAAAGGCCGCGAACCGAGCCGTGAAACAGCCTATGGAACAGGCCATGAGAGTGGAAAAGAGAAAAGTACTATTGCACGTCAACAGGGAAGAGCATGAACTTCTCATCTATCCGCACCGGACCCTGGCCGAGGTGCTGAGGAACGAACTGCAACTCACCGGGACCAAGCAGAGTTGCAGCGAAGGGGCTTGCGGTACCTGTACGATCCTGCTCGACGGTATTCCCGTGCGCTCATGTCTCCTGCTGGCCGCTGATGCTGAAGGGAAAGAGATCACCACCATTGAGGGGCTTGCACAGAACGGGAAACTCCATCCTATTCAGGAGGCCTTCGTCGACCACTACGCGATCCAGTGTGGCTTCTGCACCCCCGGCATGATCTTGACCGCCAAGGCGCTGCTTGATAAGAACCCGCACCCGACTGAAGAGGAGATTCGAAACGCTATTTCCGGCAACATCTGCCGGTGCACGGGGTACGCGAAAATCGTAGAGGCCATCAAAGCCGCCTCGGAGATGGCGAGATAATTATGACGCAATACTCTCTCGTCGGCAAGGATATGAAGCGAGTCGATGCCATTGCCAAGGCAACAGGACAGGCCTTGTTTACGGCAGATCTCGCGCTACCCCGGATGCTTTACGGCAAGGCGCTTCGCTCGCCCTATCCTCACGCAAGGATACTCGGCATCGATACTTCCAGGGCCGTCAAACTCCCCGGCGTAAAGGCAGTGGTAACGGGGCATGACAGCTCTGATGAAAAATGGGGCGTCTTTCGATACACGCAGGATCAGCGTTTCCTATCCATCGATAAGGTTCGCTATATCGGCGAGGAGATAGCCGCCGTTGCGGCTGTCGACGAAGATACGGCCTCCGAGGCGCTCGGTCTCATCAAGGTTGAGTATGAAGAGTTGCCGGCCATTTTCTCCGTGGACGATGCGCTCAAACCTGATGCGCCCATCATCCACGAAAACTACCAGGGAAATATCAATATACATGTGAAGATAGATGTCGGCGACGTGGAAAAAGGCTTCAAGGAATCGTACCTCGTGAGAGAGGATACCTTTGATGCCCCCGAGGAATCTTACTTCCAGGCTGAACCGTACGCGGTGGTCGCCCAGTTTGACAACGCGGGTAACCTGGAAATCTGGATGCCGAATGGAGGCCCTCACCTCAAGGCAAAGCCGCTGGCGAACGTGTTCAAGATGCCGCTCAACAAAGTACGCGTGCGCAAAATAACCATAGGCGGTGCGTTCGGCGGAAGGTCGGAGATCTCTCCCGCGGACGTGATGTGTGCCCTTCTCGCACGGAAATCCCAACGGCCCGTGAAGATCGTGTACACACGTGAAGAAAACACGATTGCAACGCGTCAGGCACACGGCATGAAGGCGACCATCAGAACCGGGGTCGACCGTGAAGGGCGCGTCCAGGCCCGTGACGTCACCTGCTACATGGATGGCGGGGCCTATTCTAGCACGGGGCCCATCGCCACCAGTGTGCCATTTCTGTGCATGGAGCAGGCCTACCGCATGGAGAATGTCCGTTACAACGGATACCGTGTATTCACCAATAAGCCTATCCGCGGTATGTACCGCTGCCACGGCAGAGCCTTCGCGTGCGGCGTGGACCTGCAGATCGACATGCTGGGCGAAGAGTTGGGCATAGACCCCGTGACCATGCGCCTGCGCAACGCCCGGCAACCCGGTGATTACACGCCCACAAAGTCATACGTGGGAAGCTGCGGTATGACCGAGACTATAGTAAAGTCGGCTGAAGCGGCCCGCTGGAAAGAGCGATGGGGAAAACTACCTCCTTTCCACGGCATCGGCATCGGCTGCAACTCCGTTCAGACTGGATTTCCCATGGGCATCAGGGGTGGGTCAGAGGCATTTATCAAATTCAACGAGGACGGCGGCATTACGGTTATTTCCGGTGTCGTCGATAACGGCCAAGGCAATGAAACGATGCTCGTTCAGATTGCCGCCGAGGAACTGGGCCTCAAGCCCGAGGACGTCCAGCTCATCTCCGCGGACACCGAAGTAACGCCCAGTGACCCGGGCTCCTATTCCATGGTCTCGACCTTTGTCGGGGGCAACGCGGTAAGACTCGCCGCGCAAGACGCAAAGCAAAAGCTCTTTGTACTGGCCGCAAAAGCGCTGGAGGCGAAACCGGAAGACCTGATCGCTAAAGACAGAAAGATCATGGTCAAGGGCGAGCCCGAGCGAAGCCTGTCCCTAACGCGTGCCGTCCGCCTGGGGCTTTCCAAAGGCCAGTCGATCAGCGGACAAGGCGCCTACTGGCCCAAAGTGGACTCACGGCGCGAATGGGTGGAAAATCCCGTCGGCCAGCTCTCTGAAGCATTCTCCTTCGGTACGACTATCGTAGAGGTGGGGGTGGACCCGGAAACCGGCCAAGTCAAGGTACTTGAAGCATGGGCAGCCCAGGACGTAGGCTACGCCCTGAATCCCAAGATCATCGAGAGCCAGTTTGAGGGGGGGCTGGCGATGGGTGGTCAGGGAGGCATGCTCACCGAGTACCACATTCTCGACCGGGGAAGGGTCCTCAACCCCACCCAGCTTGAATACAAGCTACCGCTCGCCTGCGATATGCCGAAGATTAACAATATCATCGTGGAGACGTTTGACCCCAACGGGCCTTACGGCGCAAAAGAAGCCGGCATGTCGATAGCCATGTCCGCGGCCCAGGCGTATAGCGCCGCGATATGCAACGCGATCGGGACTTACATCCACGAGTTTCCCATCACTCCCGACAAGATACTGAAAGCGATCGAGGAGAAGAGCAAGCGGGAGGGGAAATGAAGATAGAAAAAATCGACCACATCTGCTTTGCGGTCGAAGACCTCGAGAAGACAAAGAAGATATACAAAGAGAATCTGGGTCTCGTGCCGGCGGTTGAGTACGTTGCAGAATCCGAGTTTATTAAGGTGGCGCGCTATTATATCGGCGACGTAGCGGTGGAATTGATGGAATCGACAACCGCTGAAGGCGAGGTTGCGAAATTTATCAAGAAAAGGGGTGAGGGAGTTTTCCTCATCTCCTATAAGGTAGAAGATCTCGACGGAGCTTTAGCCGAGCTCAAGGCAAAGGGCGCCGACCTGATCGATAAGGAACCACGCGCGCTCTTTGGCACTCGTTATGCCTTCATACAGAAGCCGAACCAGCTTTGCGGGGTGCTTACGGAACTCATCGAAGGAGATTTTGACATAACCCGGGTACAGGAAGCGGGACGTAAGACGTGACCGCAAAAAATTTGGATGTTCTAAGGGCCTGGGTAGGGCCCATGATCAACTAAAAAGGGGGTAGTTATGCTTCTCAAGAAAACGCTCGTGATGTGTTTGGGAATCAGTTTACTGATGGGTGCAGCCCTTGTCGTACCGCGTCCGGCCGAGGCCCAGCAGAAGATAACCTTGACGTACGCAAATTTTCCTCCGGCAACAACGTTCCCCTGTGTCCAGATGGAAAGATGGGCAACGGAAGTACAAAAAAGGACCAACAACGCCGTCTCGGTAAAGACATTCCCGGGTGGCACGCTCCTCGCTGCCAAGAACATATTTGACGGCGTCATCACCGGCACGGCAGATATCGGAAACTTTGCGATGAGCTATCAGCCGGGCCGCTTCCCTGTTTCCGAAGCAGTCGATCTTCCCATCGGCTTCACCAGCGCAAGGGCGGCCAGTCTTGCCCTCTATGACATCGTTGAGAAGTATCCAAAGGAATTCGAAAAAGTAAAGATCCTGACCCTCTTCACCTGCCCGCCCGCGGACTTCATGACGAAGACTCCGGTAAAATCCCTGAAAGACCTTAAGGGGATGGAACTGCGTGTTTCGGGTACGGGGGCGGAAGTTATCACTAAACTCGGGGGCACTCCCGTTGCCATGCCCCAGTCGGAGACACCCGAGGCCATCCAGAAAGGCGTAGTGAAGGGCATCGTCTCCTCGATGGAGATACTGAAGGACTTCAACTTCGCCGCTTATTGCCCGTACGCGACTGAAGCGAACCTCTTTGTGGTTACCTTTGCCGTTGTGATGAACAAGGACAAATGGAATGCCATGCCGGCTAACGTCAAAAAGGTGCTGGATGATCTGAAGCGAGAGCAGGCGGATTGGACCGGCAAGTACGTGGATGATCACGTTAAGGAAGCCCTTGCATGGTCAAAGGAGAAGTACAATCATCAGGTCTTCCGGTTACCGGCCGCCGAATATTCTGAAATCCCGAAGCTCGTCAAACCGATGATGGACGAGTACGTCAAGAGGGTAACCCCACAGGGAACGCCGGGAGATCAGGTCCTCAGCGACCTTTACAAGCTTAAGGATAAATACGAAAAACAGTTCAAGTAAGAGAGCGTTTGTCGGTTGGCGAAAAAGAATAATTTTATCGCAGATGTACGCAGATAAAGGCACGGGGAGAGATAATCGCAGATGAGTTGGTTTGTGGACAGCATTGTGATACTGCGTCAATCCTGTCCACACCGTTGCGCTCCGCGCATGCGGGCCATCCGCAGTTATCATAGCCCTTATCCGCTCTTACTAAGGAGTTCATGGGTAAGGCCCCCTCACCCGCGCCCTCTCCCGCCGGGGGAGAGGGTTGTAATATTTCCCCGCCCTTGAGGGGAGGGGACGAAGGGGAGGGTGACGTATGTGGCTTTACCAATGACCGCATCAGTCTGTGCGATGAAGAAGTTGTGTCTGGAGGGAATGCCATGAAGTTTCTCGAAACGCTAACCAACGTTCTTAACAAGATTCTTATGATTGCGGGCGGCATCGCCGTGCTCGCACTCATGACCCTTGCCACCGGCAACGTTGTACTCAGGGTCTTCCACTTTCCCTTTCGTGGAGCCTACGAGATCGTCTCCTTCCTTGGGGCCATCGTCATCGCCTTTGCCCTCGGGTACACTCAGAGAAGGAAAGATCACATTGTCGTGGAAATTCTGACCGAACGATTTCCAAAAAAACTGCAGAGAGGCATCGATACTTTCGCCTACCTCGTGATTACTATATTTTTCGCGGTTATCTCATGGCAGATTTTCGTCTGGGCCATGAAGATATACGTATCCCACGAGGTCTCAGAGACCCTGAAGGTGATTTACCATCCCTTCGTTTTTGCCGTTGCTCTGGCGTTTGCAGTCGTGTCCCTCACCACTTTTGTTGATTTCCTGAAGAACATATTCGTCCAGGAAGAGGAGTAAACATGCAAGGCCCAATCGTCGGCGTATACGGAATCATGGTCATGTTCGCGGTGCTGTTTCTGTTCAGGATACCTGCAGGGTTCACCATGGCCATTGTCGGGTTCCTGGGCTTTGCCTATGTCACTTCTCTGCAAGCGGCTCTCGGCATGATCGGTACTGACATGTGGAACATTTTCTCAAATTACGGGCTCACCGTTATCCCTATGTTTATTCTCGTAGGTGAATTCGTACATTATGCAGGTTACAACGACGGCCTCTATCACGCAACCTATAAATGGTTCGGCCATTATAAGGGCGGTTTGGCCATCACCACCATCATGGCGTGCGCCGCCTTTTCCGCTATCAGCGGCAGTAACACCGCAACAGCAGCCACCATGAGCCAGGTGGCGATCCCGGCCATGAGAAAATATGGCTATCATCCAATGCTTAACGCCGGTTCTGTTGCGGCCGGGGCCACCCTCGGCGTTTTGATCCCGCCGAGCATCGTGCTCGTCGTGTACGGGCTATACACCGGCCAGTCAATAGGTAAGCTCTTTTTCGGCAACGTCATACCAAGTGCTATACTGACCATTCTTATTGCAGCGACCGTAGGCTACATCTGCTGGCGCCATCCAACCTGGGGACCTGCCGGCGAGAAAAGCACGTGGCGGGAGCGGTTTAAGGCACTCCCGGACATCATCGACATCCTGATACTCTTCGCCATCATTATGTACGCCCTTTTTACAGGCGTAGTCACCGCCACTGAAGCGGCGGCGGCAAGCTGCGCCCTCGGCCTTATCATCTGTCTTGTGCGCCGGAAGCTGACGTGGAAACATTTCATCTTGTCCGTCGTCGATACCTTGCGCATCTCATGTCTTGTCTTCATGATCGTGGCAGGGGCCGTCATTTTCGGCCGTTTCCTCACGGTCACCCGGCTTCCCTTTGAGGCCGCGGACTGGATCAGTACCCTGGCTCTCCCGAACTGGATCCTCCTCTGGATAGTCTTGTTCTGTTACATTATCGGGGGGTGCGTGATGGACGCGCTCGCCTTCCTGCTCGTCTCCCTGCCCATTTTCTACCCCATTGTCACGGCCATGGGCTACGACCCCATCTGGTTCGGCCAGGTAATCACCATCGTGACAACCATGGGTTCCATCATGCCGCCGATCGGGATATGTTGTTACGTGGTCGCGGGCATGGCGAAAGATATTCCGCTGGCAACGGTCTTTCGGGGAGGGCTCTATTACATTCCGGCATATATTCTTTCAATCATATTCTTGATGCTGTCGCCGTATTGGACGGTGCTGTGTTTGTCTAATCTCGTCAGATAGCGAGGAGCGGCCGGGCGCCTTTCGCGCCTAACTTTGTCGACTTCGGGAGTCGCGCGATCCTCAACGTACCAATAGGTACGCCTCCGGTCGGCGACCCCTCGTCTTCGCGTTATCCATCGAAATTCGCCCGGCCGGTACCGTATTGTCGTCCGGTCAGCGCTTCGCGGTTACTCGTCTCCGTCTGATCACATCGATAATTCGCACGTATAACCCCTCTCCCCTCGCGGGTAGCGCAGCATCCTGTAAGGATGAGGGGATGACAATCCCTATCGCTTTCCCCCGTTTCAGTAAGTAAAAGTTGACAGTACAGCAGCTGCTGTTATAATTGGGGAAGGAGGTGCTGTGCCCGGCCACATACACCGTGCGTTCGTCATTACAGCGGCTTGTA
>JADGQN010000217.1 GCA_017881765.1 Syntrophobacterales bacterium
TATCCGGACCATGTATCATCACGTACCTCTTTTCAGCTATACAGGCAAGCTTATAAACAAACTAATCATTGTGCGCAATGTTTTCAGAGATCTTTCCCATGGCCCGCTTCGGTTTTGGCTATCTTGATGACTGAACTGCCCACGCCGCCGCTCGCGCCTGTGATCAAAACAACTTCACCCTCTTTCAACCGGGCCTTTTCGATCAACCCGATAAATGCGGCAAGGTAATTGACGCCGAGACTCGCCGCCTCGACCATGGACAGAGACTTTGGCTTAAGCCGCGCACCCCTCCTGGGCAGAATAATATACTCAGCGTGGCTTCCGTCTCGCGTGAAGCCGATGTCGCCCCCCGATGCCCAGACTTCCTGTCCGATCAACTCCTTGTCGCCGGCCACGATAACTCCTGCGATATCCCGGCCGGGAGTGCGCGGCGGAATTGTTTGTGCAAATTTCCCCTGCACGTTCTTGACATCTGAGGGATTGATCGAAGCCGCATGAACCTTGACCAGTACCTCTTCGGGTCCTGGAACCGGTTTCGATATTTCCTCGACGTGCAGCACTGACGCCACCTCGCCAAATCCATTGAATCTCAACGCCTTCATCTCTCTCGCTCCTTTCCGGTGAAACCTTTTGGTTGGTGTCGCACAATTCGGCCGAGATGCACGTTCATTGCATAACGTAGTATCTAGATATAACCGCCCGACCGCCCCTCGCGAAACCAAAGCAGTATCGTCGACATGGTCTATGTTACCCCGGCATAAGCCGTCGAACCTCCGGTGGTTCCTCGCCGAGCCACTGCGGGTTTTGCGCAGTACCGTCAAAGATCGACGTTGTTTTGAATGGTTCAAAACGACCGGTCCTTGCGGCCGACGCGGTTTTCGCAAGCAACGCATCCAGCTGCTCGTTACTGAGGGGACGGAACGTGCGAACGGCTTCGAATGCCTGCTCAAGGATTTCCATGCTGTCGATGCCCGTAATCACGACGGACGTGGGCAGATTCAGGGCATAGTGCAGGCACTCAATCGGAGTCACGGTGTTCGATTTCAGCAGAATGCCATTGGCCATACTCTTCATTCCGATGACCCCGATGTGACGGCTTACCAGCGTCGGTACGACTTCTTTCGCGAAGCTGCGGTAATGGGCGTCCATGAGATTGAGCGGCATCTGGACCGTGTCGAATTTGAATCCGTACGTATCGGCGACCTCCAGCATGTACTGGTGCACACGGGGATCTTTATGGCCCGTGAACCCGATGTACCGAATCTTGCCGGCATCGCGCGCTTCGATGAGGGCGGCATGTGCTCCTTCGTCAGCAAAGATCCGATGAGGATCTTCGTACCGAAGTATTTCATGGTGCTGGACCAGATCGATACAGTCGACTTGCAGGCGACGAAGCGACTCTTCCAGCTGTCTGGTCGCTTCTTGCTTCGAACGTCCATCAATTTTCGTCATGACGAATGCCTTTTCGCGGTAACCATCCCGAAGCGCTTTGCCCATCCGGACCTCGCTGGCCCCATCGTTGTAATCCCAACAGTTGTCCAGGAAATTAATACCTCCATCGACTGCGGAGCGCACAATACGAATCGCCATCCGCTCATCAACGTATTTCAGCCCAAGATGCCAGCCTCCAACCCCGATCGCCGATACCTTTTCCCCTGTACTTCCAAGTATTCGATAAATCATCTGATGACCTCCTTTAGAAGAGTCCTGTTGCGTCTTTCATGGCAAGACCGCGATGGGGCGCATCATCTCGTTATCCTCGTGCTCCAGGTTGTGGCAGTGCCAGACATACTTTCCCCGGGTGGGGTCAAAGGGATACGGGTTCACTCCGGGCACCGGACTTCCCGGGCCGCGCAGCGGGGCAGCCCGGGGGGCCCCACCGGGTTACGATGCGGGTGACAGCCTGCTCGAGCACACGCACGAGTCGCTGCACCGTGTCGTCGACCGAATAGGGACTCGCGTGGTACCGAGAAAGCTGCGCCTTGTGTAGCAGGAATGAACATTATCTATAGAACTCATTGTTTTCCTCCTTGGAATGTTCTGGGTAGATTATCCCCTGCTTATCTTTTAGTACCGCGTTACTACCGCGTCAAGGTGGGCCACGGAACCGTCCCTTTTTTTGTCTGTTTGTTGTTCGGTTTGTTCACATCCTCCCGTGATTTTGCAGCCATGGATATGTCGGCGAGTCGGGGTGCGTACCCATAGGGCCATGCCTTGAATAACAAGCGCAGATAAATATTTGGAGTGCATGGAACGGTAGTAGTGCACTACAATAACAGTAAAATAGCTTCTCTGGAAGAAGAAAGCTCAGTTAACGTTTCGCTTCATCTGCCGCTGGGTTTCCCGAAGTTTCTGTCCAAACTCAGATCCACTGCTCCGCGAGCAAAGATGATGAGTAAGTCGCCCGCATGGAAATCTCTTTCATAGACATCGTCGATAACAGGCCAGAGGCCAGTCACACTGAACGCCAAGTTTGTCATCTTTGCCATCTACGTTCCTCAGCATAGCGATCACCCGAACGTGATCGTAAAAGCTGTCCCGTTCTTCCGGTCAAGCTCGACCATGCCGCCGAGCTGCTCGACCAGTGAGTTTATCAGGGTCAGCCCGAGGGAGGGCGATTTCCGGAAGTCCATCTGTTCCGGGAGACCGATGCCATTGTCACTGACAGTCAGCGTGGTCTCTTTTCCGTCCGCTCTTTGCAGTCGGATCGTGATCTCCCCTTCCGTCCCCATCGGAAAGGCATGTTTCAGGGCATTGGACACCAGCTCGTTAATGATAAGACCGCAGGGTATGGCCTCGGTGATGCCGAGGGGTATCTCTTCGATATCGAGCCTGAGCCGGACAGCACTCCCTTCAATTCTGTAGGAATGCTGGAGATCAGACACAAGGTTCCTCGTGTATTCACCCATGTCAACACTGGCAAGGTTGGGTGACTGGTAAAGCCTCTCATGGATGAGGGCCATCGATTTGACGCGGTTCCGGCTTTCGTGGAGCGCAGAGACAGCGCCGGGATGTTCTGTTCTCGTTGCCTGCAGATAGAGAAGGCTTGAGACGATCTGGAGGTTGTTCTTCACACGGTGGTGGATCTCTTTCAGCAGCACCTCCTTTTCCTTGAGGGATGTCCTGATCCTTTCCTCTGCGCGCTTGCGCTCGGTGATATCTCTCTGGGTCACCTGGATCACTTTTTTCCCTCGGTAGTAGGAAACTCCCGCTGTCGCTTCCACGTTGACCGTCGAGCCGTCGCGGCGTACGATCCTTATTTCCTTCAGGGGAGCAAGCATGCCCCTCGTCATGATGAAGTGCCTCCGGTTCTTTATCTCTTCTCTGTCATCCGGATGAATGAAGTCAAGTGCGTTCCTGCCGCAAAGGTCTTCGGCGCTTCCGGCACCGAAGAGCCGGACCGCGGCAGGGTTCAAGTAGACGATCCTTCCCTCTTCGTGAAGGAAGATCGCATCCGGTGAGGTCTCAACAAGGCTTCTGTAGCTCTCTTCGCTTTCCCGCAGCGCCTCCTCTACCCGTTTGCACTCGCGGAAGAGCCGGGCATTGGCAATGGCACCGGCAATCTGGCCGGCGACGCTTTGCGCCAGTCTGATATCCCGCTCGCCATAGGCCTTCTCCTGTTTCGACCAAACGGTCAAACTGCCGATCACCTCTCCCCGGGCGATCAAGCGCACGGAGAGTCTCGAACGCAGGCCAGCTTGAAAAGAGGGAACGAGGCCAGGGAATCGATTCTGTACTTCCTCAATAGACCCCGGTTGAAGGAGCATTGGCGCCCGGGTACGTATCAACTGCTCGGTGACGGACCCCGCGATGGGGACGACGATTCCCTTCCTTCTTCCCGCCACTTCCATCCCCGAAGTATAAGCGGTGGTCATGGTGCCTTCCTGTTGATTAACAAGGTTAACCAGAATTAGGTCAAAAGGAATCAGCTTGCGCACTTCATCGGCAAAGAGCTCGTATACTTCTTCAATATCCAGACTGGAGCTGATGACGTGCCCGATCTCGGAGATGATGCCCGTCTCCTGGGCCAAGAGTAAGGCTGCCTCCTCACTTCGTTTCAGCGCGTTTTGCGCCTTCCGGAGCTGGGTGACGTCCCGGGAGACGGTCAGCAGATAGTCCTTATCTCCAAGCGCCAACCTCTGCACATTCATTTCAGCCCAGAACACGCTCCCGTCTTTTTTCGTAGCCTCCAACTGAAAAGTCCTTGGACTACCCTTCACTACCTGGCGGTAATGGTCAACAAGGCATCTTCGACGCTCTTCGACAGACTCGCCCGCGCCCAAGTTGCCGAGTGGCAGTCGACTCAGGTCTTGGCCTGTATAACCATACATCTCGCAGAACGCGCGGTTCGCGTCCAGGAGTTTAAAGGTCTCGGCATCGCGCACCGTAATGCCGGTATCGACCCCGTCGAATAACTGCCTGAACCGGGCCTCACTATCCTTGAGCGCCTGCTCGGCCTGCTTGCGCTCCGTGATATCCTCACCGGAGCTCAGGGACCGAATGATTTTACCCGTCTGATCTCTGAGGACCGTATTGTGCCACGCTATGATTTTCTCCTGACCGCTCATGGTCAAAACGGCATTTTCAAAATGCTCTACCGGCTCAATCTCTCCAGCCATCAACCGTACAAAGGCGCCTTCGACCCTCTCCCTGTCCCGTTCCGGCACGAACGTGTTGAACCACTTTCTGCCTATGATCTCATCCTCTTCACATTCCAGGACTTCGCAACCCTTCATATTAACGAGAGAGACCGTCTGGTCAGCCTCAATGACTACTAACATGACTCCCGCCACGTCCAAATAAGTTTGGGCTCTATCTCTTGCACTTGTCAGGGCTTGTTCAGCCTGCTTCAGTTCAGTGATGACCCGTACAAAGGCCCACATCTCCGTGGGCTTGCCGTCTTCATCCCGGAAGACGTTCATGCGCAGGTCGACCGGTATGATCTGCCCGTCTTTTCGGACATATTCTTTCTGATAGAAGTCAGAATAACCCTTCTTCAGCGTCTGCTCCACCGCAGCATCTTCGATGGCATGCCATTTCTTCGGGGTGACCTCCTTGTGAGTGAGGTTGAGGAGTTCTTCGAAGGAATAACCAAGCATGTCGAGGTAAGCAGGATTAGCTTCGATGAATCTCCCACCCATGTCTGCCGCTGCAAAACCATCGCCGACGCTCTGGCAGAGGCTCCGGTATCGCTGTCCGCTTGCTCGCAGAGCCCGCTGTGAACGATCACGGTCCGTCACATCCCTTACCGCTTCATGCACGAGAAGTTTGCCATTAAGGGTTAATACGGTCAGCGATATCTCTGCCGGGAACTCCGTACCATCTGCCCTGCGGTGGACGCACTCGAACCGGTGACTCCCCTTTGCCAGGGCTAGGGCGAGCATCTCTCTGGCTTTATCGAGTGACGCCTGGCCGTCGGGTTGCGTGTTGGGAGAGAACTCATGCGGATGATGTCCCAGAATGTCTGCCTTCTGACTGCACCCCATCATCTTAAGGGCCGCATTGTTGCAGTCCACAAAGACGTCTCCTTCCGATAGGAACTGCGCATCGGCTGAGTTCTCGAACAAGGTCCGGAATCTGTCGCTTCCCGTAAGACGCTCTTTGTCACCGTTGCGGCGGGTCATTTGTCAGGCCACTCGAATCCCCTCAAATGAGGATCTTCAAACAGGTTATCGCGCTATTCTTATCTTGATTAAGCAGGGGGCAGCCGGTCAACTTTGCCGTTTCGGCATCCTGAAAGCCCAATACACCCGCGTGGTTTGGTAGACATTTTATCGTCACATAATCGGATTTATCGGCCCAATGATGCTCTCGCCTTCTTATCACGCAATGACCGCACCCTTAGGTCCTTTCCGGGCACCGCTTATCAGGCTGTCATGCGATACGATCACTTCCTGATCGCAGAACGCCACAAAAGCAAGCATGAGGCCATGGAACCAAGTATTACCGTTTATAATCCACAACTCCGTGAGTAAGTACGATTTTTAACAGTGCAGGAAGCAGGTAAGCACCTGATGTACTCGCAAAAATGGGCAAAGGAGTTTAGTATGAAGGATCAACGAAGCGAGCGCATACCCAGCTGAATCTGTTTACCGGCTACTGCTTCTTGAGCGGGACATAGCCAACGCCGGGCGGATTGGACGCGTCGGTTCCGACAACCTCATTGGAACCCGGCTTCCGCCAGTAGTAGTCTTTATTCTGAGTCCACGTGTTCAGCCTTTCACCCGTGGAAGGATCATAGAGATCGACGGTGCCCCGGCGCGCATCCGCATCTTTGCGCATGGCGTCGTCAGTCGTTCTCTGCCGGTTCTGCCCTGCCTGGATCACGGCCGAATTATCTAAGGGGTTGTTCTTCGGCCGCACGAGCGTATTGTTCCCGTTCGCTTCTGTTACGTTAGTCAGTATAATACTTTTCGCTATTTGGGGCATAAAAGACTGGGCTTCCTGAAAGTTGGCGCTTGCGGCCCGATAGCCGACGATCATTGCATCGTTCATCCCCGCGTAGTTGGCCACCCCGACCTTGTAGAGGCTGGTTACCGGCAGCCCGTTGTCCGTGTAAGAGACCTTCGCCTCGATGAATTGCCATACCTGGTACGACATGCGCTGGCTCGGAAGGTTCTTTACCGAAAGAATCCTGGCGTCCCTGTAGCTCGGGACATGAGCAAACACCCACTGGAGAAAAGCCTCTGGTGTTCTGGTGCCTCTTGAACGGAGGACGGTCGCAAGAGAGGCGCTGTAGACCCCGTCGGGAGAGGTCAGTGTAATACCGGCATTTGTTTCACTGACGCGCCAGCCGGGAGGAGCAGCCCACCTGAAGTATCTCCCCTGCTGCGGCTGAAGCGAAGATGCGGAATAACTTGCGGGCGCAGTAGTTCCGGCGACGCAGGGATAGTGACCGGGCCATAAGACCAAAATGAGCGCTGCCAATGCCGGCAGTAGTCTGCAGGATTGATACATGGTATCAAACCTCCCCTGAAATAAGATTGCCTCCCCTTTCACGCAGGCGGTGCCCCATGGGGCGAGCTATGGCCATGGCAAGCAGCATGACTTTCTATTCTTATCGGAGAAACAAGCTATTGTATAAAGCACTCGGAGATGCAATGCATAGCGTAATCTCCGTCCATTGCAGCGTTTTGTCCCGTTGCCGCTACTCAGAGGTCTTCCAATAAGGAAGCCATTTCTTCACCAACCGGCTCACCGTCCCGGCCTTCTTCCAGGTTGCCAAAGCGGTGTTGGCTGCCTTCAAAAGAGCCTGGTCATCATGGTTTACAGCCCATGCGAGATACTCGTCGTTCAGCGGCTCCCAGAAACCCTTCAATGTTGCCTCGTTCTCCGAGACAACCCAGGCAATAGCCGGCGCATCATACACGAAGAGATCGATTCGTCTGTAATTCAGGAGGTCGGCACCCTCGCCGACGCCCGTGACGGTAATAATGGGTGCGGCCTTCGGGAAATTGGCCCGAACGTATACCTCTCCCGTCGTCCCCTTGATCACGCCTACCGCACCGTTACACTCCCGAATGGCCATCAATGAGTTATATTTGGAGGCATCCCGTGCCCGCATCATGGCAACCTGCCCAACCTTGAGGTAGGGGTCGGTAAAACTGACACGCACCTGTCTCGCCTGCGTGACGGTCATCCCCGACATGACGATATCGATCTTCCCTTCCATCAATGCATTGATCAGCTCAGTGAACGGCAACTCGACGAACGCCACGTCCCGATCGAGGGCATCCCCGAGGAGGAAAGCGAAGTCCCTCTCCATTCCAGTGATCTTATGGTTGAGCTTAAAGATCATGGGGGGATAATTAGGCGTAACCCCCACCCGAAGAAGAGGGCGTTGGGCCATTTGGGCCGTGTCCGCCGGTCCTTTCACGGCAGAATCGGCGGCACACCCCAGATGACTAGGGCCGCCAGAATTACGAGCGTCAGCTTGTTAAATGGTAATCTATTCATGGGTAGGCA
>JADGQN010000023.1 GCA_017881765.1 Syntrophobacterales bacterium
GGGGGGATCGGATCGGCCGGAATCGACACGGCGTTGTTCGAGGAGACCGTTACCGACAAGCGCTCGGGCCGGATAGTGAATGCGAATATGATCGACTACAAATGGCGGGTCTTTCCTGATTTGCCCGGTTTCGACAATGTGATTCTCGAGACACCGGCGTCGACCCATCGATTCAAGGCGGTTGGTGCAGGAGAAATAGCTACCTCACCCGGTCCCAGTGCGGTACTTATGGCCATTTCCAATGCGATAGGCAGAAGGATCAAAGATTACCCCGCAACGCCGGATAAGATTCTGACGGCTCTGGGCAAGATTTAAGGAGCAGGCGCAATGAAAGCTTTCAATCACGTGAATGCTCATACGATCAAAGAAGCGGTAAGATTGCTAAGAGAAGGCAAGGGATCGGCAAGGCCGATCGCGGGCGGCACGGACCTGCTCGGCATTCTGAAAGATCGCGTTCTTCCGAGTTATCCGGAAACCGTGGTAAATCTGAAAACCATTCCTGACCTGGATGGTATCCGCGAGGATGATAATAGGGTAACGATCGGCGCCCTTACCAGGCTTGCAGATATTGCTGCATCGCCTGTTGTGCTGGAAAAATGCAAACTCCTGGCAGACGCAGCCGGCTCCGTTGCAACCCCCCAAATCAGGAACATTGCAACCATAGGCGGGAACCTCGGCCAGGAGGTGCGCTGCTGGTATTACAGATATCCGCATCAGATCGGCGGTCGTATACTCTGTGCCAGAAAACATGAGTGCCAGCCCTTGACTTTCCCCGCCGACGCCGCGGACGGAAAGATAGGCAAAGGTTGCAGTGCAATTACGGGCGAAAACCGTTATCATTCAATATTCGGCGCGCAGAAGGTAGGTCAAACGCCGTGCACTATCCATTGTCCTGCCACAACTGACATACCTGCCTATCTGAGCAAGATTCGGGAAGGGGACTGCAATGGGGCAGCAAGGTTAATTCTCGATGCCAACCCCATTCCCGCAATCACGGGGAGAGTCTGCCCACAACTTTGTACTGAACGATGCAACAGGGGCGATTATGACGAAGCTGTATCCATCAGGAATATAGAGCGCTTTATCGGGGATTACATACTTGAGCACAGCGATGAGTTGCTGGATGTTTCCGCGCGCCCGACGGGTAAGCGCGTGGGTGTGGTAGGGTCCGGTCCCGCAGGTCTTTGCGCCGCTTATTTTTTAAAAAAATCGGGGCACGAGGTCGTTGTTTTTGATCGGATGAAGGAGGCAGGAGGGATGCTTGCTCATTCGATCCCCGCCTTCAGACTTCCTTTGGAAAAAGTCAGGAGCGTTATAGATGCCTTCAAGCGGATGGGAATAACATTCAGACTCGGCACAGAGCTCGGGAAAGACGTCACGCTTGCAGCGCTCAAGAAGGAGTTCGATGCGCTATTCCTCGCCACCGGGGCGTGGGTATCTCCGGTGCTTGGTGTTGAAGGAGAGACTTCGGCGCTGCAAGGTCTGGAATTTCTGAAGCGCGCAAAACAGGGCGTCAACGAGGTCTCGGGCAAGAAAGTCATGGTCATCGGCGGAGGAAATGTGGCGGTTGATGTGGCAGTCACGGCTCTGCGTCAAGGTGCCGGCGAAGTGCTGCTTGCCTGCCTCGAAAGTCGGGAGGAGATGCCGGCACTACCACATGAAATTGAGAACGCAATTGAAGAGGGAGTCAAGGTGATGCCGTCATGGGGACCGTCCCGCATTATCACGGAGGGCGGAGCCGTGAAAGGCATAGAGCTCGTCCGCTGCACCGCTGTTTTCGATAGCTGTGGGAATTTTGCGCCGACGTGCGACTATGCCACAAAGCAGGAGATCAAGGCCGACCACGTCATAATGGCGGTAGGACAACGCCCTGACCTTTCTTTCATCAATAAGGACGTTGAGATAAAGCTCGACCAGTGCCTGGTTTCGATAAACCGCGAAAGTTACGAGACGAGCGTGCCGGGTATCTTTGCGGGTGGCGAACTGACCAGCGGTCCCGCGATAGTGGCGCAAGCAGTAGCCGCCGGCCGAAAAGCAGCGTTGGCAATAGACAGGTTTCTTAGCAAGTCAGTGCGGAAGAAGAAAGAGAACGCCTCACCCGACCGCGGTCTCCTGACTTTTGACAGTACTTATCTCAGGCCGACGAGTCCGATTTCCGCCCCTGTTCGTTCAATCCAGAAAAGGAATCTCCATGAAGAGGATTGTGCGGGTGTGAATTCGGATGAGGCCCGGCTGGAGGCAAACCGTTGCTTCAACTGCGGATGCGTGGCGATAAGCGCCTCCGATATCGCGCTTGCCCTCATTGCATTGAATGCAACGATCAAGACCACGCAACGAACAGTAGCGGCGGAAAAATTCTTCTCCTCGAACGATGCCGGCCCGGATCATCGCGCTCATGATGAGCTTCTCATTGAGATCGTTATTCCCCGCTTATCCGATAGCTCCAGATGCGAGTTCAAAAAACACAGGGTCAGATCTTCCCTTGACTTTCCAATAGTGAGCCTCGCAACGGTTTTTACAATGGATAAAGATGGGGGCACTTTTAAAGATGCCAGGATAGTCTTGGGTGCCGTAGCTCCGTGGCCCGTGAGGGTTGTCGCTGCAGAAAAGTTCCTTAAAGGTAAGGCTCCCGGCAAGGAGGTGGCAGCACAAGCAGCGGCGCTGGCTGTTGAAAAAGCCGTTCCCTTGTCAGGCAATCGCTATAAGGTGGAGATAGTGAAGACGCTGATCAAGCGCTTTGTGATGAGCACCGCGGGATAGTGTCGCTATACGTGACTTTTCTTCTGGATGTTGCCAAGCTTATCCGTTTCTTTAATCCCCCAAGGACTGTCAAGCATGGGGACTGGACTCGAAGAACCCGCAGCGAGTAAGGAGGACACGTGAAGATCGATGTATTTAGTCACATTATGCCCGAGGCGTACTACGACAGGATGATTGGGCTTGCCCCCACAGGCAAGGATATGGACCGTTTAACCAGGAGCGCGTCACACCTTGTCAGTCTCGATCAGAGATTCAGGGCGATGGACGAGTTTGGTGACTATACCCAGATTATCTCGCTCGTAGCACCGCCGATTGAATCATACGGACCTCGTGCCAACGATATGGCGAAATTGGCTAATGATGCAATGGCAGAATTGGTGAAAATGTATCCGGACCGTTTTCTAGGCTTTGTCGCTTCGCTGCCGATGAATGAACCGGCCGGCCTACTAGAGGAAGCGACGCGCGCAGTAAAAGAACTCGGTGCTGCGGGTGTTCAGGTATTCACGAATGTTTCTGGCCAGCCGCTCGACCGGCCGGAGACATTACCTCTCTTTGATCTCATGGCCGAGCTCGACCGCCCCGTTTGGATACACCCACACAGGGACGCAGGCTTCGCCGATTACCAACGGCAGCCAAAGAGCCACTATGAAATCTGGTGGGCGTTTGGTTGGCCTTACGAGACGAGCGTCGCCATGGCGCATCTCGTTTTTTCGGGGCTTTTTGACCGCCACCCCGGTATCAAGATTATTACCCATCACATGGGTGGTATCGTTCCTTACCTTGAAGGAAAAGTGGGCGCGGGCTTTGACTACCTCGGTACACGAACTAGCGACGAAGACTATAAGATAATCCTAAAAAAGCTCAAGAAGCGGCCAATTGATTACTTCCGCATGTTTTACGCTGATACGGCCTTGTTTGGAGCAAAAGCAGCCACTGTCTGCGGTCTCGACTTCTTCGGTGTCGATCATACGCTCTTCGGCACTGATGCGCCTTTCGGGCCGGAAGGGAAATGGGGCTATACGAGGTGGGCAATCGAGATTATCGATCGCCTCGATATCTCGCCCGCAGATCGCCAGGCTATCTATGAAGGGAACGCACGCCGACTGATGAAATTGTAATAATATAAGGGAAGAGAAAAGGGGGCAGGCTACTTCTTGTTACTTTTCCTTTTCTAGTTCGGCTGGTTGATTGTTACCACCTGTATAAGTCACAAAAGCGCTTCATGAGCAAGACCGACAATGCGGCACGATATTTGGCGGCAGAGATGGTTTAAGCGTCGGTCAAGCACTGCCGATCACGAGACGCCTTGCTACATGTGAGCGGCCCGCATTAGGCATTTGCTATTCCAACTTCTCTACCAATTCCTTTCGCCTGTGCCGGATTTTGGGCAGGATGGAGGTCATCAGCAGAAGAAGGCTGGCACCGATCAGGATCGCTGAGATGGGGCGTCGAAAGAAAACGGACATCTGGCCTCCGTACCCCAGGGACTGCCGGTACGCAGTTTCGAACATTGGCCCCAGCACCATACCAAGCAAGAAGGGTGCTCCCTCGTAGTCAAATTTTCTTGCCAGGTAACCGAAGACACCGAAACCTATCATTACGACTATCTCGTACGGGTTGTTATTGATCGTATAGACCCCGAGGACACAGAAGATGAGGATGAGGGGGAAGAGCACATTGAACGGAACGTTGAGGAGTTTAATCCAGACTCCGACCAAAGGCACATTGAGGAGTACAAGCATGATGTTTCCAATGTACATGCTGCAAATGATCCCCCAGAAAAGTTGAGGCTCCCTCACGATAAGAAGGGGCCCCGGCTGAATGCCGTGGATCACGAAGCCGCCGAGCAGGACCGCCATAACAATATTGGCGGGTATCCCAAGTGAAAGGAGCGTGACAAGGGAACCGCCCGTGGCAGCGTGGTTGGCCGCCTCCGGTGCCGCCACACCCTCTATTATACCGGTCCCGAATTTTTCCGGATGCTTTGAAAGGCGCTTTTCGGTTGCATATGCCATAAAAGTGGGTACCACCGTTCCGCCACCGGGCAGCACGCCCACGAAGAAACCGATCAGCGTGCCCCGAACGATAGCCCACTTACTGTCGGTCCAGTCTTGCACCGTCGGAAAGAGCCCTTTGATCTTCCCTGAGAACTTCTCCTGCTTCACGTCAGCCTCCAGGTCAATCAGAACCTCACCGATGCCAAACATACCCATCGCCGCAGGCACCAGGCCGAGGCCGTCCATCAGGGTCATTGATCCCATAGTAAAGCGCGTGCTTCCACTCATCGGGTCCTGGCCGACGCTCGCCGCCGTAATGCCGGCCGCCGCCATGATCAGCGCCTTAATTATCGAACCCTGAGCCATATACGTGACCATGGTGAGACCGAAGAACATAAGGGCAAAATTTTCCGGCGGGCCAAACTTCAATGCTCCGCGGGCAAGGACCGGTGCGAGAAGCATAAGCATGACGATACCAAAGGTCAGTGCTATAAATCCGGCAAAGGCGGCCATGCCGAGTGCCGGCCCGGCCCGGCCTTTCCGCGCCATCGGGTAACCATCCAGGCAGGTGACGATTGATGCAGCCTCGCCCGGGATGTTGAGCAGTATGGAGGTTCTGGAGCCGCCGTACATTGCTCCATAGTACACGCCGCAGAGCATGATGATCGATGGGAGGGGTTCCATGCTAAAGCTCGCGGGCAGAAGGAGAGAGATGGTGGCTACCGGCCCGATGCCGGGTAGGACCCCAATGAGAGTCCCTATGAAAACGCCGATGAAGCAGAAGAGCAGGTTATGCAGGCTGAGCACAGTGCTGAAGCCAAGGATGAGGGTATCAAATATACTCATGGTCATATCCCCAATAAGCCGGTAGGCAGTGGTTGCTTCAACAGCAGGACGAAGCAGACGTAGATGCCAAGGGCTGTGCACAAAGCGATGAGCGTGAGGCGCTTCCAGTCCTTAAGGCCCGCAATGAACATGAGAGCCAGAGAGAGAACGAAAAATGCGATGAGGCAGCCAAGCTCTTCGAAAAAGATTCCGGTAACCAGCAGCACCAGAAGCGTCCAGGCTGACTTCTTCCAATTTCCGGTGAACACCGCCGCCTGCTTCCGAAGCGCTTCCTTCCTCAGCCTTATGGCGCCGATCAAAAGGAGAAGCGAAAACGCTATCAAGAGCGCGCCGAGAGCGAACGGCATAAAGCCGGTTTTCGGTTCGGCCAGTGTCCCTACCTCGTACGTGCTTGACGAGATGCAGAGCGCAACACCGAAGAACAGCCAGAAAAGACCACTCATAAAATCGCGTTGCATACGATCCTCGCTTCGCATGACCCGGAACTACCTGGTCGGAAGGTGAGGCGCTGTGGCCTCAGTTGATAAGCGGCATTATCTGCTTTGCTCCCCTGAGACAAGCCGTCGCATAGCGAGGCGCAACAAGTCGTACGACGCAAAACTTGCCGCGGTAGATCATTCGAACTGCGACATGCGCGGCCAAAAGGTGAAACCGATCAATATTTTCTGAGCCCCATGTCCTTCAGGAGTTGACCGTAAAATTCATAGTGAATCTTGATATACTCTGTCATTTCCTTGCTGTTCTTATAGTCCGGCGTCCAGCGCAATTCTTTCAAGTCGTTTAAAAAAATAGAGTCCTTCGCTGCCTGGGTAAATCCCTGCTCCAATTTCCTGACCACTTCTTCCGGTATGCCTTTTGGTCCAGCAATATTCACGTACACCTGAACAGGTGGTACTTCAGGGCGGTCGTATCCCAACTCTTTTAGTGACGGAACTCCCGGATAGGCCTCGTTTCTTTTTTCGCCGAGGAGAGCCAGCAAGCGAATCTTGTCTGCCTCGACCAAGGGATAACTGAAATCACCAACCGCAAAGTCTAAATGACCCCCCATGATTGCAGCTGACTGCTCCGTTCCCCCTTTGAATCCTATCTGGTTAAACTGCAGCCCCCCTTCCTTTTTCGCAATTTGACGTATGGTAAGGTCAGCGATGCCGTACGTACCCTGGGTGCCGTAGGATAATTTCTTCGGATTCTTCCGGGCGAACTCGATGAGATCTTTAAAGGTCTTGAATGGAGAATCAGCGCTCACAATTACGCCAAACGGTGCGTCTGTATACTGGATTATCTGCTGAAAATCTCTGAGCGGATGGTATGGAAGCTTCTCCATAAAAGGTGCCGTGAACATGGCGGTAGGCGGCGTGTAACCGACGGTATATCCATCCGGCTTGGCCCTTGCGATAGAGGCAACACCAATGGTCGTACCAGCACCGGGCTTATTGACAATCACCACGGGCTGCTTGAAATATTTTTCCGCTGCTCTGCCGATAAAACGGCCGACGAGGTCACCCGTTGACCCCGGAGGGGTCGGGCATATAAAAGTGATCGGCCCTTTTGGAAATTTTGAATAATCTTCCCCGTGGACAACGCCAGCAATTGAAAGAGTTAACACAAAGCAAATTACCGCCACGGCTGCTCTGTTCATTTTGTCGTACCCCCTTTCTCTTGATTCGGTTTGACGTACGGAAATGAGACCGGTTCGGTCGTGAAGTCCATGTGATCGCCGTTCTTTGTGATGAGGATGTGCTTCAACCACTCTGATTTCGGCTCCGGAAAGTCGGACCTCTGATGGAGCCCCCTGCTTTCCTCCCGCATCAATGCCGCTCTCATACTCATTTCCGCTGCATCGAGCATGTTCCTTGCCTCCAAAGCTTCCATCCACTCGAGGTTGAAGGTTTTCGATTTATTTGAAACAGCGAGATTGCCGTATTCTTCATTGCGCATCCTCGTTAATTCCGAGAGCGCCTGTTCAAGATCCTTTTTGTTCCGATCGAATATCATGGCATCCGACATCAGTCGCTGCAGTTTCTTCTTCATATCGAAGGCGGTAATGCCGTTCTTGCGATTCAGAGGTTTCTGTGCCTCTTGGCAGAGCTCCTCCGCCTGCTGCATATCGATTTCGGGGACAGCGTCATTCGCGGCTTCCCTGGCCACCTCTTTGCCTGCTATGTATCCCATTGCCATGCAGAAAGGCAGCGCGTTTCCGGCGAGCCTGTCCGCACCGTCTTTACCTCCTGCGCCCACCTCTCCGATTGCGTAGAGGCCTTTCAGGTTCGTCTCGCAACGTTCATTAATCCAGCAGCCGCCATGTACGTAATGTGCGGCCGGACCGATCTCGATGGCGTCTTCCCGTATGTCAACACCTGCTTCCTGCAATGCCTTCATGAATGGATTATCTTTCATTTCTTCAAGAAACGTATTTATCAGATTTCTCGGCAGGTGCCTGAAAGAGACATAGGCTCCGCCATGAGGCGAGCCTCTCCCTTCTTTTACTTCCCTGTAAATGGCGCGAGACATGGCCTCTCGCGTTGCGAAATCTTTCTCTACCGGGTAGTAACGTTCCATGAATCTCTCCCCGATGGAGTTGTAGAAAATACCCCGGAGTCTCCATAGCAGCGTGTAGGGAAAGTGATCACGGTAGACAATTCGCGGCCATATGGCAGCTGCAGGGAAAAATTGTATGAATTCCATGCCGACCATGCGCACTCCTGCCCTGAACGCCATGCCCTGGCCGTCTCCGGTCAAGGTCGGGTTGGCAGTCGAAAAGTCGAACAACGCCATGTAGCCGCCTGTCGCCAGTATGGTGTACTTCGCCTTCACAACCCTGAACAAACTGTTTCTCAAGTCGACGCCCAGAGCACCCACCACTCGATCATCGCAGGTGAGGAGATCGATAATGAAGAGATCATTCATAACGCGTATGTTTTTCTTGTTCATAACCTGACGCGGCAACACCTTCCGGTATTCTCCACCAAGGGATTGGCTTGAGAAGGTGTGACACATGGAACGTGGATAGGTTTCGCCGGGGAGTTGCACCTGAACAAACTTGCCGTCTTTTCTGCCGAATCTCATGCCCCATTTAGCGAGATCGTTAACTGAATCCGGGGCCAGCTTAAGAAAGTCGTGGACGAGCTTCTGGTTATTTAAGTACTTGCCCCCTTTGACGGTATCTTCGACATGCACTTCAAGGCTGTCAGGCGGATAGAGCGCAGCCTGGTAGCCCATGCCGGCCATCCATACAGCTGCCCCATCTCTTCCCACATGTCCCTTGTTGGTTAACATGACAGTGACACCGCTATTGGCTGCCTCAGCCGCGGCTCTGATACCGGCTATACCACCACCGATAACCAGTACATCCGTTTCAAGCGTCTCGCTAATCATTTTTGGCCTCGCACTTTCAGGGCTTCCATGTGTATGGCACCTGGGGGGCAGTAAGCCACACACAGTTTGCAGGTGAAACCACAGCAGCTCCCCGGATCGGCAACCTTTGCTTTACCTTTGCGTTCGATCTTTTCCATTTGCATGACGTTCATGGGGCAGAGCAGCACGCAATCGCGGCAACCTACGCATTTTTCTGAATCGATAGAAATCCGGCTGGAAGGCTTCGTTTGTTTCCTTTTCCCCGTCTGTTCTCTATCGAAATCTATCGTCAGATCCTTTATGACCTCAAATTTGGGATGCGGTTCCACTGTTGTGCCGTTTGGCTGCATGGCGACCTTGCAGGAAAAACCGGGAGTGCCGTTGATCAGCATCGCGCAGGCCCCGCAGCGCTCGTAGCCCGGGCCCCAACAGCCGTACCGAAAAGAGAGACTGCTGTCGTGATGTTCCAGAACGTACTTAAGTCCACCCAGCACCGAACCGGCAAGCGGAACCATGTACGACCGATACACAGGTTTTTTGTCCACCTCGGGATCGTACCGCAACACACGCAGTTCCGTCATATGCTCCCCGCTTTTATTCATATGGTCTCCTTTCTTCATCACGGGTTCGCGCACTACGGATACCTTTCTATCTATTGAACACTGTTCTGTATATATTACGCTAAATTATCAGCTATCGCTAAAAAATGTCAAGAAAAAAATTCTTCTTGTTCCTGCAATATAATTACGTCACCCTTAACTGCGATACGAAAATGTCTTTACAGTTATTGACCTCCGTCCCATCCCTCGCTATAGCTCAAGCGAAGAGCCTGGAACAACACTGGAGGGATATTTCCGAATACAATAAGAGGCTGACTCTCCAGCTATAACCTCTTTCCGGCGGCGATACTGACCCGGCGCGAGCCTTTGTTGAACCAAGATTTGCCTTGCAAAATATCACTCTCGTGATACAATCGCTAAAGCGGGGTTGATGACTAAGCGTCCAGTGCAGGTCGCTGCTGGTAGAAGACAATTTTTTGGGAAGCGGTGGCGACAGGAAACAACGCTCTTGAAAAGGAGGAAGAATGAGCAGCGATAAAAAGGAACATCAGTTGGTGCTGAATCGGCGTACATTTCTCAAGGCCGCGGGATTGGGAATTGCGGGGGTTGCCGTGGGCAAGTTCCCCTTTGAATCGTTCACCCTGGACGAAGCTATGGCTGCCGCGGCAAAGGCGGGTGAAACGGCTATACCTACCATATGCGCTATGTGCGGGCCTGCGGCAAATTGCGGTGTCTATGCGTTTACGAAGAACGGCCGCTTCACCAAGGTCGCGGGTATGAAGGAGTCACCGGTCAATGCCGGGGGTATCTGCCCGAAGGGTCAAGCAGCGCCGCAGTGGGTCTATTCGCCTGAGAGACTCAAGTATCCGTTGAAGCGGGTGGGGAAGAAAGGTGAAGGAAAGTTTCAGCAGATCACGTGGAATGAGGCCATCGCCATTATCGCAGACACGTTGAAGCGACAGAAGGAGAAGTACGGTCCGGAATCGCTCGGCATGCTTTCCCCCGCCAGAAGGACCTATAGCGAATACCTCAACCGCTTCTTGATAGCCCATGGAAGCCCCAATTACGGGCATAGCGGCATATGCGCGATGCAACTCTCCTTCGGCTTCCATTATACCGTCGGAGACTGGCCGAGGGCGGTCGATTATGCCAACAGCGATCTTGTACTCATCTGGGGAAAACAGCCTATATATTCCGCTCCTGCGCAGGATGGCGCCAGGGCTTATATCAATGCGAAGGCACGCGGAGCGAAGCTCATCGCGATAAAACCATCCATGGAACCCGACGTTGGCCTGGCCGACCTCTGGGTGCCGATCAGACCCGGGACGGACGCGGCCCTTGCCCTGGCCATGCTCCATGTGGTGGTGAACGAGAATCTGATCGACAAACCCTTCGTGGAGCAATGGTGTTACGGGTATGACCAATTAAAAGAGCACGTACAAAAATATCCGCCCGCATGGGCCGAAAAGATCACGGGAATCCCGTTAAATCGTATCGTAGAGATTGCACGACTCTTTGCCACGACAAAGCGGGCGGGAATCGATCTTGGTAACGGGGTCGAGCACGTGCCCTCTTCGAACGACGCGATCAGAGCAGTGGCGATTTTGATAGCCATCACAGGGCACCTGGACAGACCCGGTGGAAATATATTCGGTGCTGCCAGCAAAATGCCCAGGCCCAAGAGCGTCAATATGCAGGAACGGTACACGCAGGCATGGGTTGACAAGCTCGTCTTCCCTGAATTTCCAAAGGCTTTTCAGCCGTTCGCCGAAGGGACATCGTCCGCTTACTATGGACTGTTCAATAGCGTCCTCACGGAAAAACCCTATCCCATACGCGCCATTATTGCCCCCGGCTCGCAGGCACTCGTAAGCAACCGTGGAGGGAAACGGGTTGTGGAGGCACTCAAAAAACTGGACTTTTACGTGGTGGCTGACGTGGCGCGAACGGCCGATATGCCTTATGCGGATATCGTGATCCCCCTCGCTACTCCTTACGAGATCGATCACCCCTTCGAGGTCAGAGGTAATTGGATCATGGCGCGAAACAAGGTGATCGAGCCGTTGGCCGATTATAAATCGATTTTTGAGTTCTTCTGTGACCTGGGCGTGAAGATGGGCTACGGAGCCGATTTCTGGGGCGGCAGCATGACAGCGTCGATGAACGATCAATTGAAGCCTCTGGGTATGACGATTGACGAGCTCCGAAAGCAGCCGACGGGTATCAAGTATGAGATGATCCCGAAAAAATATGAGACGTACGAAACGGTATTCAACAGGAAAAGCCCGCGAATTTCCAAGGCACCTTTCCTGCCACAGGGGAAAGTGGCAATTTACAACACGTCCTTCAAGGAAGCCGGGTACACTCCTCTGCCTGAATGGAGAGAACCGCCTGAAAGCATCACAGGCACGCCGGAGTTGACAAAGAAGTATCCGCTCATCCTCTCCGATTACCATACATCGAATGTCTATACCGCTTCATGGCAACGAAATGTTCCCTATTTGCGGGAGATCGAACCATACCCGGCGCTCCATATCCATCCGGATACAGCGTCCGAACGGGGGATCAAGAACGGTGACTGGATACGCGTGGAGTCGCCCCACGGCTGGATGAAGGTCAAAGCGGAATTGTATCCGGGCATACGACCCGACACGGTGATGATGCTTCATGGCTGGTGGCAGGGCTGTAAAGAGCTTGGCTTCGAAGACTTCCCGCTACTCGATGGAGGCGCCAACGTCAACATCATGTACAGCGTCGACGCTCAAAAGGCTTTCGACCCTGTGGTCACCGCCATGTCCAGCCAGACGCTGGTGCAGGTGAGTAAAGCCTAGCCTATTGAAAGGAGAGCTGACTATGTCCACCCAATATGGTTTTTCCTTTAGCAAAGATAAATGCACTCAATGCTTCGGATGTGAAGTCGCCTGCAAGAACTGGAGAGACGGCGAATTAGGGGTGAGATGGAGGAGGGTTTACAAAATCTGGGCCGGCCGTTACCCGGACGTGAAACTCGCCTCGGCCTCCGTATCGTGCATGCACTGTACCGATCCGGTCTGCGTAAAAGCCTGTCCCGTGCAGGCAATACAGAAACGTGAAGATGGGATTGTTGTCGGAGATAGCAATAAGTGCATCGGATGCAAGGCATGTGAAAAAGAATGTCCTTTTGGAGCGCCGCAGTTCGGGGCCACCGGAAAGATGCAGAAATGCGACATGTGCATGAACGAAGTGGACCTTGCCAAGGAATCGCCGCCTTGCGTTGAAACGTGCCCGACAAAGGCCCTGCAACTGGCCAAACTGGAGACAAAAGAAAAGCAGGTAATAGAAAGGGAAATTCAAAAATTGATCGACGCGACTTTGCGAACCGGCTAGAAGGCGACCTGGTATTATACGGTCAGATTGACCTGAGGGGTCGACGCAGCCTGGGCGGCTGCATTCCGGGACTCCAGGTATCGCTGGAGCATTGATGCCAGCGCATCAGGGCTCATAGCAAACAGGTTCATATTTTGGAGATCCTGCACGACCTGATCTCCCGCCGTTTGAGACGAAGACGAGCCGGAAGACCCCGCATCACTGGTCGTTTGTGCCTGCGTCTGATCCGCCGATAGGATCGCCTGAACCAGAGTAGGATTCTCTTTCATCAATTGAGCATTGGCTCCGGCAAGCAGCAGGCTGTATGTAGAGTCGCTTGAGTCCGATCCCTGAATGCCGCTCAACAGGCCGTAGAGAGAATCGTTCGATTGAGTGGAATTACCCAGGAGACTGACGATGTCCGTGACGTCGGTGGACCCTGAATTTTGCGCCTGACCGTTGTTGGGTTGCAAAAGGTTTGACTGCTGGCTGCCTAGCAAACTGGCCAAAAGGGGGCTGCTGATTCCACTGACACCTGACATAACCGATCCTTCCTTGCTCTTGCATCTTATCGGCTATTTCAAGAAGTAACTTAAGGTTCCTACCCGACTTCTTTGACGTATTACCGGCCCGGCAGACGCGAAAGCAGCTGCGCGACAACGCCGTCCCCTTCGCGAGGCTCCTTGAGGCCCACGACGCCTACCACATATTGGCCCGACTGGTGCAGGACCACACCCTTGTAGAGAGGGTCGATCACGTGAAGAACGGCGCCTTCCTTCGCGTTGGATACCTGCGGAGTGGCTTTCGACTCCTTCAGATACTTGCCGTACTCGGTGAAGATTCGTGCGGCAGCCGCTTCTGTGCCACCGAGAATGAGGATTGCCTTTACCCGCGCCTCCCCGATCATTACCTCCGCGGTAAATCCCCTCCCGAAGAAGCCATGCCCGAGGAGACCCCCGGCATAGTATCTCTCCGTCCTGGGGACGGCCCCTGGTACCTTAAGGATTTCGAGCTCCCCGGGTTTTTCCTTGCCGTCAGGCAGGTTGTGTGAGATTGCCTCAGCGCAGGATCGAAACAGCGAGCTTTCCTGAGTGATGGAGCCTGAAGCCTCTACTTGAACGAAGTAACCGTCCTGGTAGAACATGAGCTGCGATTCATCGAAGAAGCCTTCTGCGCCCACCTTTATCTGTTCCAGTGTCGGGCTGCGGAAGTTCGCGTAGATGCCGAAGGCATCCAACAATGACGCCATTTCGAAAATATTGACTACGATGCCGATATCCTTGTTGTCCGGCTCCACGTACATCACCGTGGCAGCCTTCCGGAAGCCGTAAGGCATATAAAGCTCAGCTTCCCCGTCGATGTATTTGTAGAGGTTTTCCGGGGTGTACGTGGCCACCTTGCCATCCATGACCCAGCCGGGCGCACAGGCTGCCGGGAGCAGGGCATCAACGGCCTTTTCGGCCGCAAAGACCGGTGAGGCGACGGAGAGCGCGGCCGTCAGTATCAGAAGCCAACGTATCATGCAAACAGATGCCTCGCTTGACGCATCTTTTGGGCGATGTTAAGGCCGTTTACGCATTGAGCGACACACTCACTGCAGCCGGAGCAGAGGGAAGCTGTAGAGACTTCATCGAATGTGGCCTTGGCCAGTTTATATTCCCGGTAGCCCTCTGCATACATGAGGGCGCGGTTGATGGTGCTAATGGCAACGCCGTTGGGGCAGCTATCTTCGCATTCCCCGCAAAGCCTGCAGTAGTATGAGTCAATGGCCTGGGCATATCTTCGAAGAATGCGCTCATCCGTGTTCGTTAATTTCGTCCCCATCACAGCCACCATCTGCGTGACCTGGTCAACGGTCCTCATCCCCGGGATCGCGGTGGTCACGTTCGTATCCTGAAGCACCCACTTCAGGTTGGCGGCGGCCTGTTCGGGAGTGATGGTTTTGGCCTCCTCCCGCGTCTTGTAACCGCCCATCTGAATCTTCATGGCGATCACGCCGATACCTGCCGCTTTTGCCCTGGCGATGGCCTTCTTCACCGCGGGATCCGCATTGAAGTTGTATTGCACGAGGACCGTGTCAAAGAACTTGTCCGGGTCATCCACCACGGCATTGACGACCTCTGCCTGGTTGGTATGCGTACTGACGCCGAAGAACCGGACCTTTCCCTGCTCCCTCGCCTTGGTGTAAGCCTCGCGGGCCTCGGCGTTGGATACCTGTTTGGGATTGTCAAGACCATGGAGCTGGATCACGTCAATATGGTCGGTCCGGAGTTGCGCAAGGCTTGTCTCTATATCCTTTATGACCGCATCCCTTGTGGTCGATTCCCGCTGGGTTTTCGTGGCCACGTATACCTTGTCACGTATGCCCTCTAGTGCCTTGGAGACAATCCCTTCACTTCTTCCATTCAGATAGCGGCGCGCGGTATCCACGTAGTTGATGCCCATGTCGAAGCCGGCCCGTATCACTTCAGGCTCCGGCGTGAGCATCGCACCGAAGCTGAGGGTCGTTATCTTGAGCCCGGTCCGGCCCAGGGTCCGGTATACCGGTGCCGTGGCCGGCTCAGCGTGCAGCAGACTCTCCACACCGGCAAGACCGATAGTGGCAGCGCCTGCTACTCCTATCTTCAGGAAATCTCTCCTGTTTATTGAAGACGCGTCATCTTGATTCTTCTTCATGTGCCCCTCCGGCAGCCTCGCACTGTTTTTCGGGCTGTCCAAGAATGATATACCTCTTTGCCCGCTGTAATCAAGTCCCACTCTCTTGCTTGTCAACGCTCTCTTGCTGTGTCCACTCTCTTGCTTGTCAAGTTACTGTTATATCGGCGGCGCCTTCCCAGTAGCCGTGAAGATTGCAGCGCTGATGCGCAATAAGCGTAACTTTGCCCTGAGGGCTCGATTCTTTTGTCAAGGTTACCGTGAACGTTACCTTGGGACTCAGGTATCCTCTGGGCTGAAAATCGATCCTGCCTGCGGGCTCATTGCCTATGTCAAGCTCTATAAACTCGATCCAGTGAGCTTGCCCTATAGGATGCACGACCTCCCCTATGCTCACTTCAACCGCAAAGGGTTCGCCACTCTTGACCGTTTGAGGGGCGGTTAGCACAGGGGCGTGCGACTTCTCCAGCGGGGTTTTGTTCGAGGGATTTTTGACCCTGTTGATCGTCTCGAAGAGGCTTTGATCAACTTTCACGGGGAAGTACTTTTCGGCCGCCAGTGCGGTCGCAGCAGCGCCACCCACTACCGTTCCAATGGTTACACTCTTTAAAAAGGTTCTCCTATCCATATTCCCTCCCTTCTCTTTGATAGACTGACAAGAAGAAATTCATTCCCTATTCAAAAACTTCTTCCTTGCCGCTACATGTAATATAGTATCTCAATCACAAAGTTGCCCGAGGTCATGTGAATCTGATTGACATCGGGGACTGCGTGGGCAATACTCAAGACATCCCAAAAAAGCGAGTTCTTATCATGGAAATCACTCCGGAAGAAAGGCAGATGCTCCGCAGAATCGCAAACAATCAGTTTACCGGAGGCGCTTACAAACGCGCTACATTTATTGACAAGGTCTGCCGCAACAAAGCGGACAGGGGGGTGCTCGACACGCTCTGTCAAAAGGGCTTGGTCGATAAAGGACTAGGAGGAACCGTGGCGGGTGATGTCTATGATGGATGCTGGTTAACCGAGAAAGGAAAGGTGGCTGAAAGCGCCCCACAGGTCCCCTGACCAATCCGCACATGAAACCCGGCGCAGGCAGGCCTATGCCCCTAAAAAACGAAGCAGGTGCTATGGGCAGGGCAGCCGGACGCACACCGTCGTAAAAGCGAGCCCTATCTTTCCACATTAGCAAATCGTACCCGGCGCTACCAAACTGACGTTCGCAAGTGGCCGACAAACCAGATAGACTTTTGACGAAGCCGCCCCTAACCTGTTATATTCACGGTAGATGAAGCAGATAGTTATTGGCACCGCAGGACATATCGACCACGGCAAGACCGCTCTGGTAAAGGCACTCACCGGCATCGACTGCGACAGGCTCAAAGAAGAAAAAGAACGGGGCATCACCATAGAGCTGGGTTTTGCCCACTACAGATTCGGGGACGATCTTCTGGCAGGCATAGTCGACGTTCCCGGCCACGAGCGCTTTGTAAAGCACATGGTGGCGGGAGCCTGGGGCATCGACATGGTGCTCTTCGTGGTTGCGGCCGATGAATCGGTCATGCCGCAAACAAGGGAGCATCTGGATATCTGTGAGCTTCTGGGCATCAAAAGGGGCATTGTCGCTATCACGAAAAAAGACCTCGTTGAGCCTGACATCGTGGAACTGGTCAAAGAAGAGATAGAAGACCTCGTTAAGGGCAGGTTCCTTGAGGGCGCGCCGATCATTCCCGTTTCATCGACGACGGGCGAAAACATAGATCTACTCAAGGAGCACATAAGAAGGGTAGCGGATGAGATCCAGGAACGGTCCAGAGCGGGCATCTTCAGATTGCCCGTCGACCGCGTCTTCACCATAAAGGGTTTCGGCACAATCGTCACGGGCACATGTATCTCCGGCCAGATACGTGTGGGCGAAGAGGTGGAGATCTATCCCACCGGAAGGAGGGCAAAAGTAAGAAATGTGCAGGCCTACCACGAAGACGCCGAGGAGGCAACAGCGGGCCAGCGTGTAGCGCTCAACCTGCAAGGAGTGGAAAAGCAGGAGATCGAGAGGGGAACGCTTGTAGGCAGGCCGGAAAGTCTGATGCTGACCAACCGCATCGACGCGACACTCAGGTATCTCAAACTGCCATTCAAAGCGATAAAAAATGGAACCATTCTACGGTTTCACGTTGCCACCACGCAGGTGGAGGCCCGACTCATTCTGCTCGACCGGAAAGCCGTAGAACCGGGAGAAGAAGTATTCGCGCAGTTCATCTTCATGGAACCGATAGTGGTGCTTCAGGGGGACAGATATATTTTGCGGGGCTCTTACAGCGTGCAAACGCTCGGTGGAGGCGTAGTTCTTGACATTCTGCCGAAGCGGCACGCGAGAAAGACGGAAGACCTTGCCGGGACTTTCTCCCTGCTGCGCGAGGGCAGCATGGTTGACAGGGCCGAGTACCATATTCTGAAAGGAACCCACGAGGGCATGCGGAGGGACAAACTCGCCGTCCTCCTGGGCACGGAAGAAAAGGCGATTGATAAGAGCATAGCGGCACTGACCGGAAGCGGAAAGGCGAAATTGATCGGAAGAACACTCGTCCACTCAACCTATTTTTCTGACTATAAGGCCAGACTGCAGGCGCTGCTCACGGACTTTCATGCGAAGAACCCTCTCAAAATAGGCATCTCCAAGGAGGAACTACGGACGAGACTGCCCAAGGTGGAATCTCACCTGTTTCAGGTGGCCCTTGATGAGCTTCTCAAGGCGGGCCAGCTGGAGCTGGAGAAAGACAAGGTCTTCTTGAAGGGTGTGGCACGCACCGCTGACAAGTCGGTCGAGATGCAGGAAGAACAGATCCTCGCGAAACTTCAGCGGTCGGGGCTTACGCCGCCCATGCTAAGCGAGCTTTCCACTGATATGAAGATCAAAGAGGGGAGCCTTCGTGACATGCTCGGAAAACTCGCTCACGAAGGCAAAGTCGCCAAAATCAAGCCAGATATGTACTTCCACGCCGGCGTAATAGAAGAGCTGAAGAAGAAGGTGACCGACCACCTGGAGAAGCATAAGGAAATGATGCCATCCGATTTCAAGAACATCACCGGCGTGTCGAGAAAGTACATGATACCGCTGCTTGAATACTTTGATGAAACGAAGCTCACCATCAGAAGCGGAGACAAGCGGCTCCTGAGAACCGCCTGAATGCCGGGTTAAATTTCGCGCCTATCTTCGTTGCCCTTCTCCGCCCCTCACATCGACGTACTTCTAAGTACGCCTCCGTTCGTGTCGTTTCGGAGCGCCTCGATATCCATCAAAATTTAACCCGGCATTGGCAGTCACTACACCGACGCTCCGCGTAGCTGGCCTCAAAAAGCATCGAGCGAGGCGAAATGTGTAACGGGTCCTTACAGGATGCTCCGCTATCAGACCTGTAGCGCCAGAGAGCGGAGAAAGTGGTGCGATCCGGCCTACCACAAACTGGTATCAGCCCCTGATGCGCCTTATAATCCCCTTTAGGAAAGAAGGTTCTGCCTCATCAGGAGGGGCGGCGGCGACCTTTTCAGCCACGTAGGGGAGACTGTCCCCGTCCCCCTTACCCGACATGGCGTTGATCGCTTTTGAAATTTCCTTGAATCCGATCTTGGTGGCCTGATACGAGAAACCGACAAGCAGGGCAAGGTCAGTCAGGGCCACAACCGTGCGGGGCAAACCCTTGGAAAACCGATGAATAATCTCGAAAGCTTCTGCTGTAAAGATGTCCCGTTCGTCATCGAGTCCGCTTTTGGAAAGCCTGCACTCGATGAGCGCTTTCGTCTCCTCAAAGGTAAGCGGGATAAGATAGTATTTGACGGGAAGCCTCTGCCAGAATTCAGGGATGCCTTTTACCGTGTTCCACAGAGGCCTCTGACCGCTCAGGATTACGGTCAGCAGATACTCTTTGCTGTAAGTGAGGTTGAGTAAGATTCTCAACTCCTGCAGCACGTCCTTTCGGTCACAGAGCAGCTGTCCCTCATCAACGATGATGAGCGCCCTGCCTCCTGATCTCTTCAGCCCTACCAGCGCCTCCTTGATAGCCAGGAGGTTCCTGAATTTGTCGTCGTCCGGCCGCGTATTCGTCAAGCCCGCATGTATGCTGGCCACCATCTGCGAAACCGTAAGCGTCGGATGGTCGATCATGGCACATCTGAGCTGGTCGCCATACTCGGCCCTCAGTTCACTGATCAGCTTCAAAAGAATGGTTGTCTTACCCAGCCCGGCTTCCTCCGAGACGACCAGTGCACCCCCTTTGTTGGTATTGACCGCATAGAGCAGCCTCTCAAAACATTCATAGTACTGCCCTCCGAGATACATCATCTCTTCGTCGGGCGCCAGATGAAACGGTTCCCTTTTCAGGCCCCAGTAGTCCAGGTATTCAGAACTCATGATAGATTAATCGGCACTTTCTCACTCTTTCTTAAAGATTCGAAATTCGACAGCCGGGCGGACGAGGTGGGCGGCGCGCTCTCACGGTTTACATCGCTTGCACGGCGTGTAGCCTATTTTGATGGCGTCAAGCCGGTTCCTGAAGATGATCTTGTTCTTTTCGGGTATCTTACCCGCATACGGGCAGTCAGGTCTATGAAAGACATACGTTCTCTTGTTGCCCACGTAAGACGACGCTGTGTCCGTTTTCTTCTCCTGCCAGAGGCCGATCTCTTTTGACATGGCCTCATTCTGGTACTTAATGAGCAAGTCCTTGTATTTTACGTTGGGGGGCTTGATCATGGCTCTCGCGTAGCCGCGCTTCACAAGCTCCCCATTCACAAACAGATTTTTCACAAATACGTAAGCAAGAAGCCTGCCGTACGCGTCATGTCTCTCTGCGTCGAACTCCAGCCTCACTTTCTTGAGAAGCACCATCTGTTTATTGAATGCCGTTGCTTCTTTGGCATAGAACTGAGGACCTCCGCTTTGCTTGCCCATTTCCGGTGCGTCCAGGCCGATGTAACGGACCTGCTCGCCCGTCTCCAGAACGATACTGTCCCCATCAATCACTTTGCTCACCGTGTACTCCTTGGCGAGACAGGGGGAACAAAACATCGCAAGAAGGAGCAAAAAAACTGAAAGAGCAGCGTTGCGCATTGAGAAATGATTGTACAATATTTTTCCGTTGTGATAAATAGCATACGGTTCTTCTTGCACTGTAGACTTGCAGTCTTAAAAACATTATATTTTTTGAAATGTCGACCAAAATGAAGGAGGTTCCATGAAGAGCGTCCTGCGGGTTTCCCTGACGATCGTTCTGTTGCTCACCCTATGGCACCCGCTAGGTGCCGCTGAAAACGCGCTTTCAGTGGGGTATGGTTTTGCCCTTTGGAGCAACTGGCACAGGGCCGGAAGAACCTCGGAGGGGCCGTATCACTTCACTCAGGCCTCTTACTCTTACGAGAGGCCCCTCTCACAGAAATGGCTCATAGAAGCAGGACCGTTTCTCGCTTACACTTGGAGACCCACTGATGGAATCGATGTGGGAGTAAATCTTGGCCTGAAGGTCTACCCATTTAGTCGGGATCATTCAGGCTTCTTCGTCACCATGGGCACCGGTGGTGCGTATAGCACAATCGATTTTGTCGAGCAGGGAAAACATGCGTTTTTCATCCTCCAGGGCAGTGTGGGGTACCGCTACAAGAACTTTTTTGTTGAAGACAAGTTCAGACATTACTCAAATGGCGGCACCGCCTGGCCTAACCAATCGATCAACGCGAACATCATCAACGTTGGGATGTATTTCTGACCGCAGCCTGGACTGCGTCCGGCGTTAAGTGTTACGTGTTAAGGGTTATGTAGTCAGCAAACGAATCGTTCCGAGTTGCGGGCCGTGAGCGGCCTGTTCCGAGTTGCGGGTT
>JADGQN010000218.1 GCA_017881765.1 Syntrophobacterales bacterium
ACGAATGCTACGCTGATCACTAACGTTAGAGCTACTAACAATGCTTTTTTCATACGACCCTCCTTTGGTTTTTTATGTTACTACTTTGCGGATGCGGGCTTTATAGGCTTTGCACCCGGTTTCACCTCTTTTTTCATCTCTTTCTTTTCCGCTTCCTTCGTCACGGAGGAGGCCATCATCTTGCCTTCCTTCTTCGTGTACTTTACCGTGACCTTGTCGCCTTCCTTCACGTCGCCTTTCATTCTGGCGATCCCCACGTCGAAGGTCATTTCGTCCTTTTTACTTTTCACGACGATGCTCTTCGCCGCGGTATCCACCGTTGTGACATCACCGCTGTACTGGTGTGTCTTCCCTTTGGCTCCCTTCTTCTCAGGAGCCTTACGCTCAACCACGGGCTTCTTCTCGGGCGCTGAAGCATGAGCCTTCTGAGGGGCTACCGCTGCGGGCTTGCCTGCCGGAGGTTGAGCAAATACGGCAGTCACGAACGCAACGCTGACCAGTAATGTCAGAGCGATTAACAGCGCCTTCTTCATTCCCTATCACCACCTTTCTGTTTTTATTTTTTGAACCTATCGTCTAAAGTGCATCTGCTATGCCAGGACCTCTTTCCGTTAAAAAACAAGCAATATTGATATGTTACGATAGACGATGCGGGAAGGTGGCAGTATTTGTCGGATTTTTCCGACTTATGATGTCCAACTCAGTCGGAGATTTCCGACGGTGATTTTTCTGATGATCCCGGGATGGCCGGGCTTTTTCCCTGGCCGGAGCGCAGCTTAAAGTCGTACAGCCCCAACTCTTTAAGTTTCGCGACGGCTGTGTAGAACGTGTCTTTGTTGATATTGAGCCGTTCGATGATCTTCTTTGGTTCGGTCATGGCCGGGTACCCGGCGTCCAGGCGGTCCAGGCTTGAGAGATACAGGTAGAGTCTGTATTCCGCGGCCGTCAGTCTCGCGTCGATGATGAATTCCATTTTGTGTCGAAAGGTCTGCTGGACGAACTGACCTTCTTGTACTTGTTTGATCTCTTCCGGCATGTGCTCAGCATCTATCGTATCCTCATCGCACATCACGTACGCCCTTTCGATGACCGATTCAAGCTGCCTCACGTTGCCGGGCCACGAATAGCCCATAAGCAGTTGAAGGGCATCGTTGGACATGTTCTTCTTTCTTACGTGCGACTCGTTCAATCTCTTGAGAAAATGTTCTACCAGCACCGGGATATCCGTCATCCTCTCCCTGAGGGGCGGTATGGTAAACGCTATCACGTTGAGGCGATAGTAAAGGTCCTGCCGGAACCTGCCTGTCTTGATCTCCTCTTCCAGCTTCTTGTTCGTTGCGGCAATGATCCGGACGTCCAGCTTGATCGTTTCCTTCCCGCCGATCCGACGTATCTCTTTCTCCTGAATAGTTCTTAGCACCTTAGCCTGCATGGCCGACGTGAGGTCTCCGATTTCGTCGAGAAGGAGTGTGCTGTGGTTTGACTGCTCGAACAGGCCGATGTGTCTCGTGACTGCCCCGGTGAAGGCGCCCTTTTCGTAACCGAACAACTCGCTCTCCAGTAAAGTTTCCGGTATGGCCGCGCAATTGATAGCGAAAAAGGGGTGTTGCACCCGGGGGCTGTTGTAATGGATACTTTTGGCAAAAAGCTCTTTCCCTGTTCCGCTTTCGCCGTAGATCAGGACAGTGGAGTTCGTGGGCGCAACCCTCCGGACGATCTTGAATAGCTCACGCATGCTCCCGTGGTCACTGATGATGTTATCCAGCTGGAACTTGTCCACGAGCTGGTCCTTGAGCATGATGTTATCTTTGAGCAGACGAACCTGATCCACGGCGTTTTGCAGGACGAGAAGAAGCTGGTCCTTTTCAAGGGGTTTTTCGAGATAATGGAAAGCCCCCAGTCTCGTTGCCTCTACCGCGGAAGGAATGGAGCCGAAGGCCGTGACTATGATCACGTGACAGGGCCGGTTTTGCGACTTGACCTCCTTGAGTATTTCGGTTCCATCCATATCGGGCAGCCTCAAGTCGGTCAAAACAACGTCAAAAGAAGCACTTTTCAGGAGTTCTATGGCTTTTCCGCCAGTGCCGGCATCCTCCACGTAGTAGCCCTCTTTGACCAGGATGGTCTTGATGATGTCTCTCTGATTCCGGTCGTCTTCGACAACGAGGACTGTTCTCGCATCATGCTTCATAATACGGCACCTTTATCGTGATTTTGGTCTTTTGCCCTGCTGAGCTTTCCACGGAAATGGTGCCTCCATGCTCTTCGATAAGTCTTTTGGTAATGGTGAGACCAAGACCGATGCCATACTTTTTTGTGGAGTAATAGGGTTCGAATATCTTTCCAGCTTCCTCTTGCGCTACCCCTTTCCCGCTGTCCGTTACGGAAATGTAGGAGAAACCGTTATCTTTTCCGCATTCGATGAGAACCGTGCCCGTGCCGTCTATCGCCTGGATAGAGTTGAGCAGCAGATTGATGACACAGATCCGCATATATTCCACGTCGCAATAGAACTGGCCGCCGTCTTTGCAAACCGTAGTGAGTTCTATTCCGTCATTCACTTTGTCCTTCACGATTGCCAGGGCATCACTCACCAGCGCCTCTGGCTCCACCCAGGTTCTATTCAACACGATGGGCTTGCCCACAAAGAGGAAGTTGTTGATCAGCTCATTAACCCTGTATATCTCCTTTTTCAAGTTGTCCAGAAGGGCCGTAATATCCTCCCTGCCGGATACGTTCTCTTCAGCGATCCGTTCCTTTATGTGACCGATGGAAAGGGAAAGGAAGTTGAGGGGATTTCGCACTTCGTGAGCTATGCCCGATGCCAGCTGGCCTATCATCGAAAGCTGCTCGGTCTTTTTCAGTTTTTCCTCCAGCTCCTTTCTCTCGCTGAGCTTGTCCACCATCTCGTTAAAGCTGTTGACCATCACCCCTATCTCGTCTCCGCGACCGGTGTCGCGAATCTTGACGAGCTCGCCGCCTGCTATTTTTTTGGCCGCGGTAGCAATCCTCTTGATGGGGTCAGTATACTTTTCCGCAAAGATCAGGCAGATGATGATCCCGATACTGAAGGCAAAGATGGTGCTGAGGATCCTCTTCAGGTGATTTCTTCGCTGAAGGTACCTGTAGTCATCCAGGACCATGCTTACGTGAATGTAGCCCATCTTCTTTCCCTTGATTGAAACGGGCATGATGACGCTGTAGAGGCGCTGTCCTTCCTTCTTGCCCGATTCTTCGCCCAGGCGCGCGGTAATCATCAGGTCTTTCTTTCTCCCTGATTTGTCGCCGGCCGCTATTTTCTTGGGAGGCTGTTGGACCGTGCCTATCTTCTGCGGGTCTGAACTTGCTATGACCTCTGACGCATCGCTCAGGATGGAGATTTCACGTATCCCTTTCTTATTCAAGTTATCTACATACGTTTTAAGCCTCTGTGTGCTGTCTCCCCGGTAAGTGAGCTCTTCGACGCTGATCTGAATTGCCTTGGTGATATCATCGATATTGTCCGTAACCTTCTCAAGGATCATCTCCTCGCTCTTTGTGTAAATGATGGTGAGCGAGCCAATTGAAGTGAGGAGAAGAAAGAGAAGAATCAGCAAAAGCTGAGTCCTCAAAGAGAGACTACGAAAAAAACCTTTTAGACGTTTACCGAATTGCCGAACTTTTTCTGCAAACATGACACCCTCTCCAGGATAATCTGCTCTGGTGTGAGACGAAAGACTTCCTTCAATGGAGGCCCACTCTTTCTGCCTGTTATGGCAATACGCAAGAGCATCATCAGGTCCCGCCTGGCCAGTCCTGTTTCTTTCTCCATGGTTTCGTAAATCTCTTCAAATGATTTTTTCGCATTTCCTGCCAGCGTCTCTCCCAGGAGTACGACAGACCGCTCTAAGCCTTTCACGCGGGAGAGGTGGTCGAAAGCCTCAGCGTGGATGCCGGGACTATCGAAGATATCCAGAAACTCCTTCATTTCGATCAGGGTCTTTCCGTTTTCCCGAAGCAGTGCTACCCTGTCCGCCCAGGTATCGCCCAGCCCGAGTTCTGAGAGCAGCCGGTCGAGAGGCAGGGCCCTTAAGTGGGCTGCGTTGAGCCACAGGAGCTTGTCAAAATCAAAGAGTGAGTCAGAGCCTGAATAAGCGTCGATAGAAAAATCGCGTACCACCTCTTGTGCCTGCAAAAATTCATGCTGCACACTCCTGCCTATAATGGCCAGATAGTTGACGAGGGCCTCCGGCAATATCCCCATACTCTTGAACTCGGCTATACTCGTGGCTCCGTGCCGTTTGCTCAATGGTTTCTTGTCCGGACCCATGAGAAGCCCATGGTGAGCATAGTTAGGGGCTTTCCTGTCAAACATCAGAAAAAGCATGATCTGCTTCGGCGTATTTGACAAATGATCTGAGCCCCGGATGACATCGGTAATCTCCATCACCATATCGTCCACGGCAGCCGCAAAGTTGTACGAAGGTATGCCGTCCTGCCTGACCAGTATGAAATCATCCACGTGGTTGCGGGGGAAGGAGATTTCTCCATGCATGCCGTCGCGAAAACGTATTTCCTTATCCAACGCACGCAATCGGACAACAAGGGGTTTACCCTCTTTTTCGAGGGCCTGGCAAGAGCTTTCCGAGAGTGCCCGACATTTTCCCCTGTATCTCGGGGGCTCGCCTCTGCGAAGCGCATTGCTGCGCTCGGCTTCAAGCTCCTCTTTGGTGCAGAAACATTTGTAAGCATACCCGTGAGCCAGAAGGGCATCCGCGTGTTCGCGATATATCGGGATGCGCTCGGACTGCAGGTAAGGACCTTCGTCCCAGGAGAGGCCGAGCCATTTCAAGTCTTCCAGGATCGTCTCCGCAAAGAGCGCCTCAGACCGCGCGAGGTCCGTGTCCTCTATGCGCAAGACGAATGTGCCGGTGTTGTGGCGGGCCAAAAGATAGTTGAGGACTGCTGTCCGGGCGTTGCCCACGTGGAGGTTGCCTGTGGGACTTGGAGCAAACCTTACGCGTACCATGGGTCCCCCCTCACTCGGCGAGCAGACAGACGGCATACGCTGCTATGCCTTGCCCTTCGCCCAGATAACCGAGCCCTTCCGAGGTCTTTCCCTTGATACTCACTCGCTCCATGTCGATGGAAAGGAGGCTTGCGATGCGCTCCCTCAACCGATCCCGGTATGGGGCGATTCTCGGCTCTTCACAGATGACGACGGCGTCCATGTTCACGATGGCAAAGCCCTTGGTGCGCACCCGGCCAACCACGTGCGTAAGTATCTTCTCGCTCTCGATTCCTTTGATGCTCTCGTCGGTATCAGGAAAGTGGAGGCCTATATCGCCGTCGGCAGCCGCGCCGAGAATGGCATCGCTGATGGCGTGGAGCAGCACATCGCCATCCGAATGGCCGCGCAATCCCTTCTGAAATGGGATGGTAAGACCGCCGAGGACCAGTTTACGCCCCTCGATGAACGCGTGAACATCAAAACCAAGGCCGACTCTCATGCATTGCCTTTTAACTGGGAGAGGATACCCTTTGCTATGATGAGATCTTCAGGCGTTGTTATTTTGATATTGTACGGTGAGCCTTCTACGACCTTTACCCGTTTGCCCAGGTATTCCACGAACGTCGCGTCATCGTAGCCCAGGAGCTTCTTGGCAAGACCCTCTCTATAGGCCTTAATAATGAGCTCATACTTGAACGTCTGCGGCGTCTGGATCTGCCAGAGAGCGTCTCTCTCAAGGGTCTTGGATACAAACCCTTCCTTGGAAATTATTTTTATCGTATCTCTGGCGGGTAGAGCAGGGATGATTGCATCGAACATCTCCATGAGAGATATGCTCTTCTCGATGAAAGCAGGAGAAACGAAAGGTCGAGCCGCATCATGTATCACCACTATGTCGCACGGCTCGTCAATCGCTTCCAGCCCATTTCTTACCGAGTCCTGACGGAGTCGCCCGCCGATAACGAGCTTGACGATTTTGCTGAACTTGTAAACCTCCAGTATCTCTTCCTGGATCAACGGCAGGTCCCTCTGATTGACTACCAGATAAACCCCGTCCACAGGGCGAGACTCTTCGAACACTTGCAAAGAGTGAACGAGAATCGGCCTGTCATCAAGAAGAAGAAACTGTTTGTTAGTTGAAGAGCCCATTCGCTTGCCGGCGCCGCCGGCAAGGAGGATCGCCAGGGTCCTCATAGACTATCTCACCTGTTCATCCAGCTTATATTCGTCTGGGAAGTAGAATTCTTTCTCGGCTTGTTCCTTCAACTTCGCAAAAATCATGCGTCCCGAGGAGGTCTGTAAGAGGCTTGTCACAACAACATCAACCGTTTTGCCGAGCAGCTTTCGTGCATCATCAACAACGATCATGGTTCCGTCGTCAAGGTATCCGATCCCCTGGCCGTATTCCTTGCCTTCTTTGATAATGCGTATCGTCATCTGTTCTGCGGGCAGCACCGCCGGCTTTAACGAAGTGACCAGTTCATTGAGATTCAGTACCTCTATGCCCTGAAGTTCCGCCACCTTGTTCAGATTGAAGTCGTTGGTTATTATTTTGCCGTTCATGTTCTTTGCGAGAGCAATCAGCTTCGAATCGACGTCCTTGAGCTTGGGAAAGTCATAATCAACGATCTTTACCTTAACAGAGGTCTGTTTCTGCAAACGGTGGAGAATCTCAAGACCCCTTCTGCCCCGGGTCTTCTTGACAGGGTCCTGTAGATCCGCGATATGTTGTATCTCGTACAGGACGAACTGCGGGATGATCAATGTCCCCTCAAGGAACCCTGTCTCGCAGACATCCGCGATCCGCCCATCAATGATAGTGCTCGTGTCCAGGACCTTGTTTCCCTCAGAAGCTTCCATACGGTGGAAAAGGGGTACCTTTGACAGATCAAGCGTATGGCTCTTCTTCTCCCCGATCCTGAATCCCAGGTAGCCCATTACAAAGTAGAGAAGCACATAGATGGGGAGTGTTATCGGCACGTCTTTGGCATGGGTGAGAAGAAGCTTGGAGATGAAAAGATTGGCCACAGAAAGGCCGACGGTAATCCCTATGAGGGTGCCGATCAGGTTTTTGAGTGGTATTTCCTTTAGCTTTTCTTCCAGCTTGATGACGAGGTAGCCCACCATGACCCCGGCCATTGCGCCGAATGCTGCGTACAGCGTGCTACCGAACATCTCTTTGACGATGAAGTAACTTGTTACTGTTGTGACGAGTACCAGGAAGACCTGGACGATGATATCCAAGGGAGACTAACCTCTGGCGTTGTTGGAGAAGATTCTTTCTATGTCGGTTACTATCTCGTCCTCATCTTTAGACAGGGCTATGGAAAGCTCCTTCTTGATGAGATTTCTTGCCGTCTCAAACATCTTTCTTTCGCCGAATGAGAGTTCCTTCCAGGTCCTCAAGGTATAGAGCTCTCTCAATACGGTTGCAATTTCGAAGATCGAACCGCTCTTTATTCTCTCCATGTAGTCCTTGTACCGCCTGTTCCAGGGGGAGGTATCGTGGTTGGTATTCTTGTCCTTAAGGATTTCGTACACCTTGACCACGTCGCGGGAGGCGATCACATAGCGCAGCCCCGCATTATCAGCCCCATCAGTGGGGATCATGATGGTCATGTCAGAATCAAGAATTCTCATGATGTAGAAAGCCTGTTTCGTGCCGGAAATCTCTTTCTCTTCAATACGCTCGATCTTACCGACGCCGTGCCCCGGATATACAGCAACTTCTCCGATCTTAAGCATTCTTACCTCCATTCTCATATGGGGGCACAGTATACCAGTTTTCTACATAAAACGCAATTAAGTAATTGTTTTTCCGTGCAAAACGGCAGCAAAGGTGAGTGAGGATCGCCGCATTCGGCGGCTTGAGGACCATCAAGCCTACGGCTTGATTCGAGGACCGCTGCGCTTGAGGACCGGCCTTCGGCCTTGAGGCAG
>JADGQN010000024.1 GCA_017881765.1 Syntrophobacterales bacterium
AGGGTGAAAGAGATAAAGGTGGGGCTATCAGCATAAGCCCGTGACGCGGTAAAGGAAGACAATATCCGGACAGGGCAGCAGCGTGGCCTGAAATGACACGCCCATCGGCTCGGGCAGATACAAGCCTCGGTCGAATGGGGCGTTGCAACTTCGAAAATAGGAAAGGAGGAATCTATGCATCCTACACTGATAGAGAATGTCAGGCAGCCGATTTCCACGGCAGAACTGGAGCGGCGATGGGCTGAGACGAGGAAGACTATGGCCAAGCAGGACATCGACTGCCTGGTGCTGCAGAACAGCAACCAGTTTTTGGGGGGCTATGTCCGGTGGTTCACCGACATCCCCGCTCAGTGCGGATATCCCATAACGGTGATTTTTCCCGTGAACGACGAGATGACCATGATCACGAGTGGTGGGGAGCCCCTGCCGCCCGGGCCTCCTGAATGGGCGGTGCGGGGAGTGAAGGAGAGGATCGGCCGACCCTATTTCCGACCGCTCAACTATACCGATACGATGGACGGCGAGGTGGTGATCAACCAGCTGAAGGCCCGTGGGGCGAAAAGGGTGGGTATTGTAGCCAAAGGCTCCATGTCTGCGCCTACCTACGAATACATCCAGCAGAATCGGAGGCAGATGGAGCTAGTGGAGGCCTCGGACCTCGTGGACCCGATAAAGGCGGTGAAGAGCCTGGAAGAGCTGGAGCTGATCAAGAAAGCCGCAGCTATCCAGGATGCCGCGATGTCGGCAATCCCCACGATCGTAAGGCCCGGTAAGAAAGAGTACGAGATCCTATCGGCCCTCACCCACGTGCTCATGGATATGGGGAGCGAAGAGCAACTACTGATGATCGGCTCTGCTCCTCCCGGTACCCCTACTGGTCAGAAAACCGACTACTTCACCAACCGCACGCTCAACGCAGGCGACCAGCTCTTCTTGATGATCGAGGTAAACGGACCGGGTGGCTTCTACGCGGAGCTGGGCAGGACGTTCTGCCTCGGTGATCCGCCCAAGGAACTACTGAAAGTGTGGGAGGTGGCCAAGGAGGCACAGCGCCGCACGGTGGCGCGGTTACTGCCGGGGGCCAAGCCGGCCGATCTGTTCAAGGCTCACAATGATTTTATGGTGAGTCAAGGATACACTCCGGAAGGGAGGCTGTTTGGCCATGGGCAGGGTTACGACCTGGTAGAGCGGCCGGCCCTGCGTGCGGACGAGAACATGCCGTTGGCAGCCAACATGAATATCACCGTTCACCCCATCGCCGCCACGGACAAAGCGTACGGTTTCTGCTGTGACAACTATATCGTCGGAGAGAGCGGAGGGATCCCGATTCACAAGACGCCCCAGGAGGCGTTGGGGGCTTAGGGCGTTCGAGAAGAGGCCCGCTCACTGGGTATCCGTCGCTATGAAGCCCCTTGTCAAACGCGAAATAGCGGAGACGATACGACGGGGGCTGGATACAAAGACACAGAGCTAACTTTCGCATCCTAAGGTGATCTTGTCAGGCCGTGACCCCATGCGACGCAGGGAGTCATCGTGACGGCTCTCTTCTATTCACGCTTTTAGTCGGTAATGCTCACTTTCCCGAATCTGAGCTCATGCATTAGTTAGGTAGGTGAAAGCCACGAGGAACATGCGCGTGTCGATTTGCCAATGCCAGGCTGAATTCGATGCATTTCGAGGCGCTCCGAGGCCTGAACTCGCGCAGTACCTGACTCACTGATGTCTTCTTGAGGGCAAGTAAAAACTTCCAGGTGCGTGAAGACAAATATGCTGATGCCGGGCTGAATTTCGATGGATAACGCGAAGACGAAGGGTCGCCGACCGGAAGCGTACCTGGGGGTACGTTGAGGATCGCGCGATCCCTGAAGACGACAAAGTTAGGCGCGAAATTCAGCCCGGGATCAGGCGAAGAACTCGTACGAACACTTCGGACAGTTAAAGCACCCGCGGCTGCCCTTGGGAACCTTCATTGCCAGGAAACAGTTGGGGCACCAGAGGAAATCGGTTGTAGGCGCTTGCTCAGCCTTGACCATCCGGGCCTCGCTGAGCCCATGGCCGGCTACGAGCTTGAGGCTATTGAAATAATCACCCAGCTCCTGGTAGTACGTGGTCACGACAGGCCTGAGACGGAGCGCCGTGTGATAGTCCTGGACAGCTCGCTCGTAATCACCGAGCTTGTGATAGGCCACACCCCTTTCAGCAAAGGCTGTCGCGGCTTGGGGATTCAGTTGGGCCGCAATGCTGTATGCATCTATCGCCTCTTCGTAATAGGCCGATTCGCTCATCCGCCGGCCCACATCCGTCCAATCTGAAGAGCCCAGGCCGCCTACCTTCGGCTGGAGACTGTAAATCGTGGAGGCGATAATGAATCCGAGAATTGCGTAAACGAGCAGTGCGGCGATATTCGGGCGAACGCTTTCTTTTGACACGATTGATAGGCCATACCGGCCTGCCTCTATGGTCGGCGCCGCGACTACCGCCTTCAGGCCGACAAAGGAGGCCAGCTTGTTAATGCTGCTATTGCCACCTCCGAAGTCAATGAGACAGAGCAGGGTTATCGCTACGAGAAATAAAACGAGTGAGACAGCTAACGTTTTCTGTAATCGGGGCATCGCAAAGGCCAACTTTAGTGGTAATATCAAGTATAGCCGGACTTGGTTCGCGTGTCAATTTTTTCTTGCACCATTTTTTCTTGCACCAGCCGGAGTAGTCTCACTCCATCGCGATGTTCGCTTCCTTGCAGACGCGGCAAAAAAGAGATTGTGTTCGGCAAAGAAATTGTGAACAATATAGATTCCCACGGGCAGGTCCGTGATGCTGACATTACGCGTTCGCGCAAACAGCGCATGCATTCACCCATGCTTGATAGCGTGGTCCTCTAATGGCTCGCCACCGCCCGTGAGGAATCTATTTAGCGAGCACGGCGAGCGAGAGGGGGAGGCCGGGTACCCGCTTGCGGGTGGGGCTTTGCCGCGGGAGGGGGCGACGCGAGCCCAGTGTAGAAGAGCCGCACGCGTCCAGAGGCGGAGCCGAGGAGGAAAATCGATTTGACGGAAAAACGTTTTCTGTCCCTGCCTTTCTTCTATGGGTGGGTCATCGTCGTTCTCGGTCTTCTCGGCATGGCTGCCTGGACAGGCATCCGCACTACGTTCGCCGTCTTCTATGCGTCTCTTCTCGATGAATTCGGATGGAGCCGGGCTGGCGCAGCCGGGGTTCAGTCGGTCTCCTATGTCATCTATCTGATACTGGCGCCCCTCACCGGGGGCTTGATCGATCGGTTTGGCCCGAGGCGCGTTATACTTCCGGGGATCGTTATTATGTGTGGCGGTCTTGCTCTCTGTAGCTATATCAGCAACCTCTTCCAGTTTTACCTCTTCTTCGGAGGCATCGTTGCCATTGGCGTCACCTCAGTCAGTATTGCCGCATACTCACCCATCCTTGCCCAATGGTTTGAGAAGAAGAGGGGCGTTGCCGTGGGCATTTCCGTCTCCGGCATGGGGCTGGGGACATTCCTCCTGGTGCCGCTGACGCAGTATTTCATTGCATTATGGGGCTGGCGGACTGCCTTCGTGGCCCTCGCAGGCCTCTTTCTTGTTGTCCTCTTCCCCTCGATGCTGATCTTTCTTCGCCATAAACCGGCAGAGCTTGGCCTCTCTCCTGACGGGTCGGTTGTCGGTGAGCTTCCGAAGAGAAGAACTGTGGAGGTAGTCGATCACGTCTGGGCCGGGACGGACTGGACGGTGAAAAGGATCTTCAGGACAGGACGCTACTGGGCCCTTCTGACGTTTGCGTTCTTGAGCATCACTCCTGTCTACCTGATGGTTACCCACTCGGTGAGATTTCTGGTAGACAAGGGCATCGAACGAATGGCTGCGGCCTTTTTCCTCGCCATGGTGGGGATTGTTTCTTTGATTTCCAGAATCTTCTGGGGCTGGCTTTCTGACCGGATCGGCCGCGAACCGACGTTCACGCTGGGCGCGATTGTTCTTTCCATGGCAGCATGGTCTCTTATCTTCATGAACGTAACAGGGATCAGAAACCTTGCCTATCTTTTCAGCCTCCTTCTTGGCGTAGGCTGGGGCTGCACCGCGCCCATGTTCATCTCCGTGGCCGCGGACCTCTTTCAGGGCAAGCGCTTCGGACTCATTTACGGTATCCTGGAAGGGGTCATCGGCGCGGGATGCGCTTTTGGGGCCTGGTTCGGCGGTTTCATTTATGACAAGACCCAGAGCTATCAGCTGGCCTTTCTTCTCTGTGCGGTTTTCGCTCTGGCCTCCAGCGGTGTTGTCTGGTTATCGGCGCCGAGGAAAGTGAGGAGGATGGTAAAAGTGGCGAGTGACGGATGACGAACGTTGCAGGTTACAAGTTGCAGGTTACAGGTCAGAAGCGATTGATAACAACGTAAATATTTGCAGGAGGTGAGATGACGAAGAGATCATGCAAGTTGATGCTCGCCCTCTTGACGATGCTCTTGATCGTCGCGTCCGGTCTCTTTGCGGCGGAGCCTGCCACAACGCTCCTCACGATACTCCACGTGAACGACTATCATGGCAGAGTGAAACCCTTTCTCGACAGAACGATTGACCCGCAAGAACAGGTGGGCGGCGCAGCCTATCTCGCGGCGATGATCAGGGAGGCAAGAGCGAAAAACCCGGGAGGCACCCTGCTTCTGGCGGCAGGAGACATGTTTCAGGGAAGCCCCGTATCAAACCTGTTTCACGGTGCGCCTGTTATGGAGGTCATGAACGAGGTGAGATTCGATGCCATGACCCTGGGCAACCATGAGTTTGACTGGGGTATGGGTGCTTTGACACGCCTGCGAAAAGAAGCCCACTTTCCTTTTCTTGCGGCAAACATCATAGACAGCAAAGGAAATCTGCTTCCCGGCATCAAGCCGTACACGATCTTGCAGAGGGGACATACCAAGGTGGCGGTGATAGGCCTGACGACCCCTGAAACAGCGTACATAACTAAACCGGACAACCTGAAAGCGCTGTCATTCCTCAGCCCGGAGGCGGTTCTGCCTAGCCTGATCCAGGAGGTAAGGCAGCAAGGCGCCTCTATCGTCATCCTCCTTTCACATCTAGGCCTCGATGCTGATAAGAAACTCGCTGCCGTTGTTCCCGGCATCGATGTCATTGTCGGAGGTCACAGTCACACAGAGATTCCAAAACCTTTGAGGGTGAGAATGAATTTCCACGGGCTTGCCCGTGCAAATTCATCTAGCGAGCACGGCGAGCGAGAGGGGGAGGCCGGGTACCCGCGTGCGGGTGTCCCAGTAATAGTGCAGGCGAAAGCTTATGGCGTCTACCTCGGAGTGTTGGAACTGATCGTGGATAAGGCCACGGGTCGCGCGACCGGCTTCACGGGGAGTAGTGGTTTGAGACTTGTATCGGCGACTCCACAAAACAGGCCTGATAGAAAAACCGCGCTGATAGTGAAAAAATACGACGACAGGGTCAAGCAGAAATTCGCTGCAATCGTGGGAGAGACCTCGGTTGACCTCACGGCCCAAAGTGGCAAAGAGTCCAATCTGGGCGATCTCGTAACAGATGCAATGCGGAGCGCCACGGGCAATCAAATTGCCTTTCAGAATAGCGGTGGTATCAGGGCCAATCTCCCCGCGGGAAAAATCACCATGGAAGGACTATACACGACCCTTCCCTTTGAAAACGTGCTCGTTTCCATGGAGTTGACCGGAAGACAGGTCAAAGAGGCCCTTGAACAGGCCGGCACGATGGAGTTCGGGGGCTTGCAGATATCCGGCATGACCATAACCTACGACCTGAAAAAACCTACGGGAGAGCGTGTAGCAAAAGCGGAGGTTGGCGGCGAGCCGCTCGATCACGACAGAACATATACCGTGACAACGAACGACTTTCTTGCGGCTGGTGGTGATAAGGTGGCTGCGCTCAAAGAGGGGAAGAATATAGGGTACGGCGGCACCCTGATGGATGCTCTAGTCGAGTACCTCAAGAAACGTTCTCCCGTCTCTCCGAAAGTCGAAGGTAGAATTCTCTTCACAGAGTGATTCGAGAGGCAAAAAGAGTCCGATTTTTCTGCTTCATCTGATAAAGGCACGACACGCCAGATATGCAGCCAGCGTGATGCCGCTAACCGCAAGATACAGAGTCGTAGTGTTTGCAAATGCGAGAAGTGATGAGGCCAGTATAGGTCCAACCGCCATTCCTACAAATCTCGCTGCATTCATGAACCCGATGACATTTCCTTTCGGCTCCGCAGCAAACATCGATATGGTCAATGGAATAATCGCAGCAACCATGCCCGCCTCCAACATGAGGATCAGGGTGAATGACCTGATCTCCTGAGCAAACACGAGCATGATAGGAAGCAGCGCGCCTGATAAAAGCAGGAAGTTGATCATCTTCTTTACACCCGTGCGTCGTGAGAGAAAACTCCATGCGTAGGTGCCGATCATTGATGTGCACGTGTAAAGCATAACCACGAGCCCCGCCATCTTCACGGCAGAGGTATTGTCAAATCCGAATTTCTGAAAAACCAGCGGAAAAATAGTAGGCAAGTAGACCAGGTGGGTCATAGCCACGAGACAGAGTGTCCAGCCTGTCAGAGTGCGTCTATCAAGGCACGACCGCATTGAGGATTTCATCTCCCCCGGCAATGGCGGCAGATCCGTTACAAAAAAGTAGCAAAAAATAAAGGCGGCAAATAACATCAATGAAGCGCTTACGAATGCCCACTGATACCCAAGTGTCGCCACTCCAAAGCTCCCGGCGGGGGGACCGAGAAGCTGACCCAACGTGAGCGCGGACTGAAAAATACCGAAATGGAACGCCCTGTTCTTCTCCGACGACGAAACTGAGATGATAATCAAGCCTATTGTAGAAACGCCTCCAAACGCCCCCTGAAGTACCCTGAGAATGAACAGCATATGGAGACTTGGGAAGAACCCCATCAGCAACATCAAGACTGCCTGAGGCAGTATCCCGGCGAGATAGAGCGATTTTGGACTGAACCGGTGACTGAGAGAACCCCATCCCGGCGCCGTACACGCGAGACACACGCCCATGCAGCCCATTATGGCGCCGGTCCATAGCAGCGTACCCCGACTGGAATAAGGACTTATGGCGGAAATATAGAACGGCAGGAACACATAAACGAAATTGAAACCCAATGCTGTTCCGAATTGCGAGAATGAGATCGATACAACGTTCCGAAATTCGGTTTTCTTTGTTTCTTCGTTGTCTAGACGCGGAGCATCGTACAAGCTGTTATCTTCTCCTATTGTGCTTTTGTGTCGGCGCTGCTATGATTGAACAGGCAGCTTGATATTAACGCGCTCTGAAAGAAGTGATCAAGGAGAAACTGCTCTATGATCAGAAAAGCCTTAATTCTCAAAATCCATGACGCGGCGAGCATGCAGCGCTGGAACGACAAGATCCGCCCTGTAGAGCTGCGTGAGCTGGACAAGCAGGCCCACAAGATGGTGATCTCTTTCATACTGGGCAAGTTCGAGGAGGAGAACCCCGAGTTTAATTGGATCGAGGTAATAGAGGGCGGCCTTTTCGAATTTCTGCAGCGCATCATCGTCACGGACCTGAAGCCGCAGATCTTCCATCGCATCAGGGAGGACCGGAGCAAATACAAACAATTGAACAGATGGGTCTTTGATCAGCTGGCGCCGATCATGATGCCGCTCGGCGATGCCTTCTGTCAAAGATTTCAATCGTACTTCGAAGCCCCTGACGAAAACGTAAACAAGAGAATCCTGAGCGCCGCCCATTTTTATGCGACAAAGTGGGAGTTCGATATTATCGAGCGGGCAAATCCGCGTGGGTACGAGATTGAAGGGATTCGCAAAAGGCTGGAAAGCATGCAGGAAAAATATTACGATTTGAAAGGTTCACAGCAGCTCGCGCTTTATTCGAAACTCCGGAACTTCGCGGACCTGTGCGGACAGTTGCGCTTTCAGCTCAGGTGGAGCCACCTCCGCAGGGTGCCCGAAACATCCGTGCTCGGTCACATGCTCATCGTCGCTATCCTATCGTACCTTCTGTCGCTGGAGATAAAGGCCTGTCCCAGGCGATGCTACAACAATTACTTCACCGCCCTCTTCCACGATCTGCCGGAAGTGCTGACCCGGGATATCGTCCATCCAGTCAAGAAATCGGTTGGCGGGCTTGACAGCCTCATTAAAGAGTATGAGAAGGAGCGCATGGAGGAGGAGGTCTACAGCCTCATCCAGGAGGACTGGCACGAAGAGATGAGGATGTTCACCGAGATCGAGTTCAAGAGCGTTGTGACGCTCGACGGTGCGTTGCATGAAAAGACGAGCGACGAGATCAGCGCCCGCTTTAACGAGGATCGGTTCAATCCGCGGGACGGCGAGCTGGTCCAGGCCGTCGACCATTTTGCTGCCTTCTGCGAAGCTTATCTGGCGCTCGCAAATGGCGTCAAAGCGCAGGCCTTCGATAAAACCAAAGCAAGTTTAAGAGAGGACTACATGGGCAAAACCATAGCAGGCCTGCGCTTCGACGAGATCTACTCCGACTTCGACTAGTCCCTGTTCACTTCAATCAGCCGGTCTTGCCTGATGGGTAATCGCAAGACGATCCGTAGGGAAAAGCCTGCGCTGTCTCCTCCACTACGCAGGGGAGTCCCTTCATTCTGTTGTCCCGAGAAGGGGCGCGGGTAGACCGATTTACTGTAATGGTGAGCCCATAGAGCCTGAAGGATTAACGGCATAATATCTGCAGGAAAAATCACCGGAAATGTGCGTCTATGTTCTACTTGCTGCCGGCGGCTCGGAATAACGCTTTCACACGAGGAGTAAGCTTATGTTGAGAGGACAACTCAGGACACCAACAGAGGGGCTCACCGTCGAAATTCGGCCAAGGTGCCCAAAATGCAAAAAAGAGTTTATGCTGAACCTGAAGAATTTTATTCCGGGGAAGTATCATGCCTGTTATGCGTGTGGCACGGTTATACAGTTCGACAACGCGCTCGCGGAAAGGCTTCAAAAAGAAATCAACGACCTTGAAATATCGATACACGAGGTATTTGAAGGGTTCTTGTCCGACTAGTCGTCCAGGATCAGGCGCTTCCTATGTAGCCGTGCCGCGAGTCATGCCGGCCCCTGATGCATCTTTCCTCATTTTCTGGAGCACCAGGACACATATAACGCACGCAAATCCAAAGACATCCGAGAGCCTGTTGGGATAAACGAACATCAGTGCTCCCACAATGAGCAGGACTCTCTCTATAATTGTAGCCTTCTTCAGCAGCCAACCGGAGCAGCCGGCGGCGAGCACGCCGATGCCGAGAAAGGCAGCAATGATCGTCCATATGCCTTCGATGACGCCGATGCCCTCCCATCTGAGGAGCAAGACCCTTCCGGCCGGAAGTATCGTAAATATGAAGGGTAGCAGAAAGGCTGTTATCGCGTACTTCCAGGCCATCATGGTCGTCTTGTAGGGATCGCCGCCCGTTATCGCTGCCGCGGCGAAAGGCGAAAGCGCCGTGGGGGGCGAAACTTCGGAGAGAAGCGCATAGTAAAAAATAAACATATGCGCGGCGTAGTCGGGCACCCCCAGTTTAATAAGCGCCGGCGCCGCGATCACAGCGGCAATGATGTATGTTGCCGTGATCGGCACCGCCAATCCGATGATCCATAAGAGGAGCGCTGTGAAAAGTGCCGTGACTACGAGGTTCCCACCCGCATACCCGATGATAATCGAAGAAAGCTTCAAGCCCAGCCCCGTCAGGCTCACCACGCCGACGATGATACCGGCGGACGCGCAGATTGCCGCAACGTTGAGTACGGTGAGCGAACCTTGCTTAAGGGCCTCGATTACCTTGGGTACGTTGAACCTCGACTCTTTGCGGATGAATGAAGCGAAGAAACAGGTGAGAACCGCGGCGAAGACGGCTACCTGGGGAGTGTAACCTCTTACAAGAAAACCCACGATTGCGATGAGGGGTAGAAAATGGAAGCCATGACTCTTGGTGAGCTGCCAGACCGTGCCTCGCTTCTCTATTTCAACGGCCTTCAGTCCGAACTTCTTCGCGTCGAACTCCACCATCAAGAGGAGGCCCCAGTAATAGAGAGCGGCGGGGATAAGGGCCAGCAATATCACGTCAACATAGCTGATCCGAAGAAATTCAGCTATCAGGAAAGCCGCGGCCCCCATGACTGGCGGCGTTGTAATCGCCCCCATACCACCGGCAGCCAGGAATCCTCCGGCGTTGTTCTTGTCGTACCCTGCTTTCTTGAGCATGGGATACGCCACCGATCCGATCGCAACGGTATTTGCCACTCCGGAACCTGACGCCATGGCAAGGAAGTATGACGTAGCTACCACAGCCCGTCCGGCTGCCGTCGGCTTTCGTCCCATGGCGGCAAAGGCAACGTCAACGTAAAATTTGCCCGCACCGGACACGGACAGAAATGCCCCGAATATACAGAACATGATGATTATGGTTGAGCAAACATCGATGGGCACCCCGAATATTCCTTCCAGGGTCATATACATGTGACCTACGATGCGCTCGATATCGTAACCCCTGTGGGTCCACGGGGCGGGAAGCAATGGGCCGAAATATGCGTAGAGCAGAAAAACGATACACGTTACCGGCATGATCCAGCCTGAGCTTCTGCGGGTTGCCTCCAATACCAGGGCAATGAAGGCCACCCCGCAAATGATGTCCCATGTCTCAGGCGTGACCGCACGATAGATAAACTGCTCGAAATCTATAAGCATGTATAAAATGGTGCCAACTGCTGCCAGCGCCAGGATGATGTCGGATAGGGTAATTTTGCTTTTGAATTTCCTTGAGAAAGGATAGTAAAGAAAAGAAAGGGCAAGAAGGAATGCAACGTGCACGCCTCTCAGGATCTGTGTAGTGACCGGAAAAACAGATGAGTAGAGGGCAAACCCTGACATGCCTAGCGCGAGAACCGTGATGATGATGTTCCAGAATCCTACGACTTTTCTGGTAACGCCCTCTTCCTCTTCTATGAGCTCTTCAAGCCTTTTTTTCTGCTCTTCGGTCAGTTCTCCGTGACCTACTTGCGCTTCCGTCAGCTTCTGGCTTTGATCCTTTTCCGTCCCCTGCTCCATGGCCTACCTCCAGACACGCTTTGCAACATAGCTGATGATGGGCATCTCTGCCATCCGGATGCGTATATGTTCGCCCTGTCCGCTAAGATCCCCCAGCCTGATTTCGCGGTCTTTTACTGTGAGCACGTGCTTCCCGACGCTCGCCCATGGTATCGAGAATTCCACCAATTCTCTCCGCACGTTGTTCTCCTCTTTTCTCTCTATACCGAAATACTCCAGAGCCGCATCGCTACTTATGACATGGAACAGGGTGAGTTGGCCCTTTTCGACCCTGAACTTCTCGGTTACAGGCACGCCATACATGGACTGGGTGTAACAGAGAGAAAAGACCTCGCCCTCTGCCACACGAAAAACAGGGCCGCCGTCCCCTACCTGAAGTACCTGAACCCTGACTACGAACCCGATTGCTACGCAGCCCACGACCAACAATGCAAGATACCGGAAGGATCGAACCTCCCTGCATCTCGGCCGCTGCTTCACACAGGCACGTCGAATCCCTTCTCTTTGAAGAACTTCTGCGCTCCTTTGTGATAAGGAACGGCTTTGCTCGACGACCCATCCTTCGGGTTTATGTTCAGCGCCTCTTTGTGAATCGCTGCCAGTTCCGGCAGGTGATCAAAGATGGCTTTCATGATATTGTACGCGAGCTTCTCATCCATCTCCTGATGGCACATCAGAAAATTCCCTACCGTAGCCACCGGCGTGTCATGGCTTATCCCGGTATATACGCCTTTCGGGATGACCGATTTATAATAGACCGGCCCGTATTTCTGGACCATCTTGGGGATCAGGTCGTCGTGCGCGATGAGGACCATCTTGACGCCCGGAGAGGCTGCGAGATCGAGTATGGACGACGTAGGAACACCACCGTCCCAGAAAAAGGCGTCAATTTTCCCATCCTTCAGGGCCCCGGCTGATTCTGACGCGCCCAGCCTGTCTTTCTTGATATCCTTATCAGGGTCGATGCCGGCTGCGTCGAGGACTCTCAGGGCCTTCACCTCCGTACCGCTTCCGGGGGCGCCTGTTGATACTCGCTTGCCTTTAAAGTCAGCCACCTTCTTGATCCCTTTCCCTTCAAGGGTTACGACGTGCATAAGGTTCGGGTAAAGGACCGTAAGCATTCTCATGGGGAGCGGTTTACCTTTAAAATTCCCCGTGCCCTTAAACGCATCATATCCCGTGTCGCCCATGACGAAGCCGATGTCGGCCTTCTTGGCGCCAATCAGTTTGCAGTTGTCCACGGACGCGGCCGTCACCTCGGCTGCCGCTTCGGCGCCCCCGTACTTTGTGATGAGGCTTGCAATTCCTCCTCCCATGACAAAGTAGACGCCACCCATGCCTCCTGTTACCACGGACACCCGCTTCCTTTCCTGCGCAAAAAGATGCGGCGAACCGCCAAGGAGCAAGGCGCCCCCGGCAACGGCAACTTTCAGAAAGTCACGCCTCGCTAACCCTTGAGCCTCTTTCAAGAAATGTTCTTTACCCATTAAGCACCCCCTCTTGTATGATGCCTGTACATGCGTTTCTCTTCTGGATTCATTACTATTAACGACCCCCTTTGTCAACTTCTTTCTTACATATCAAGCCCCAGCTTCAGCTAAGGCCAGACAGCGATCGGCTCGGAAACAGGCGTCCATCGTGTGCTCAAACGGCGGCCAGTCTGTATGCAAAAAAATCCTTGAAAGCCCTATCCCATACGTATAGTATATGATTGTGTTTTTTGTCAGGCGGCAGGGCCCGAACAGAGGTATTTCGGGAACGTGACAAATGAATAGCTATCCAGACATTCAGGAAAAAGTGATGTCCCTCACAGAGGCCGTGCAAAGGTTTATCAAGAACGGTTCTCAGGTAGCCCTCGGTGGATTTACGGTGAGCCGTAATCCCATGGCTGTTGCCTATGAAATAATTCGGCAAAACATAAAGGACCTGCATATCGTCTGTCACTCTCAGGGACAATCCTTCGATATACTCGTCGGCGCCGGCTGTGTAAAGCGTGTGGAACTGGCTTACGGTGCAAACGGCAGGTTTGCGTCCACGTGCGTGAGGTTCAGGAAAGCGGTGGAGCGGGGCGACATAGAGGTCGAGGATTATTCGAACAACCAGATGAGCCTCAGGTTCCTTGCCGGTTCGCTCAGCATACCCTTCATCCCTTCGAAATCAGGCTTTGAGACCGACCTGTTACACAAGGAAGGGTTTTCGACAGAAATGAGAAGCCACCGGAAGGTGGCGCGGAAAAAGTTTGCGGAGATGACGGACCCCTTTGATAGCGACGGCGGGAAGGTGGTTCTACTGCCGGCGCTTCAGCCTGATGTTGCGCTCGTGCATGCCCAATACGTGGGGGACGATGGTACCGTGCGGATCAAGGGGTTGACGTTCGCCGACATCGAGCAGGCCAAGGCGGCAGATGCTGTTATCGTCACCTGTGAAGAGATCGTTCCTAAGTCCTTCATTCGCCTCGACCCCGACCAGAATTCTTTACCGCCCTTTCTTATCGACGCCGTTGTCCGGCTGCCATACGGCGCCCACCCCACCGCGTGCCGTCTGTTCTACGATTATGACGCAAAACATCTGAACATGTACCGGTATATGGCCAGGGACGACGCGGGTTTCAGGAAGTACCTTGATGAATGGGTCCTCGGCGTAGCGAATCATGAGGAATACCTTGATAAGATAGGCGGGTCCGGATTGATGACGATCAAGGCAGACCCTGTTATCGGGTACAGGCCTGGGCTCGACAGGAGATAGAGGATCTGGGTTATGGCCGACTATACGGAAAGAGAAATGATGGCAATCAGCGCCGGAAGATTGATTTCAAACGGCGATGTGCTTTTCGCCGGCACAGGGGTATCGATGCTTGCGGCCACCGTGTCAAAACGGATTCACGCACCGAAGGCGGTGGTCTTCTTTGAGACAGGGGGTATCGATCCGTCCCTTGATGAACTTCCCATGGCCGTTTCTGATTCCAGGGTCATGCACGGAACCTGCCTTAATTCGGGGCTGGTCGAATCCTTCTCCATAGTCGGTCACAGAAGGCTCCACACCATCGCTTTCCTCGGAGCGGCTCAGATCGATAAGTTTGGTAATCTCAATTCCACGTGCATCGGGGATTATCATCATCCCAAGGTAAGGTTTCCTGGAAGCGGCGGCGCTTGTGATGCCGCCTCTCTCGCGTCAGGCGTGATCATCTTCATGCAGCTCGGGAAGAGGCGCTTCGTTAAGAAACTGGATTACCTTACCAGTCCGGGGTGGCTCCAGGGCGGCGAATCACGAAAAGAGGCCGGTTATGCCCGTGGTGGACCGATCGCAGTGGTCACAAACAAAGGCATCATGAAATTCGATGAGGCCACCAAGGCAATGTATCTCGCCGAGTATTACCCCGGGGTCCCGATTTCCGAGATCACCGGGGAGATCGATTTCGACATCGACGTAGCCGGAGCAAAGGAGTCATCGCCACCGACGGCGGAAGAGCTCCGCATCCTGCGGGAACAGGTGGACCCGCAAAGGCTGATACTGGGCTGATACCAGTTTGCATCTGCACGTATACCTTCGTTGTCGCTGCGTCGCTCTCCTCGACGTACCGCCAGGTACGTCTGCGTCGGCTCCTCGCTGCCGCCTCGGTCTCCGTGCAGATGCAAACTGGTATAACGCAAGATGAAAGTCAACGGGTAATGGGAAGGAAACCTTCAGAGCATGCCACTGAGTGCTAAGGCGTTGCGCACGGCGTAGCCGCTGAAGTCATTATCGAAATAGACGTATGTTTCACGCGCCCAGCTTCGAATCTTGGCGGCCAGTCCGCGCAGTTCCTCTTGAGTGTAGTCAGATGCATAGAACTCAGTCCTGCCGTTGAGTCTCAGATAAATAAAGGACGCGGTCACCGCTTCATGGTACGGGTAGCGTTCGGCGCCATTCCAGTGGCTGTATTGCCAACCGCTCGTTCCGACGTGGCAGTGTGATTTAGTGTCGAGTGTCGAGCTTTCATCGTCACGTCAGGCGCGCCTCCGGATACCCTGGAGCTTCTTCACGGGTAGCGAAGCTTTTTAGTTACTGTCAGGCGCGTTGCGGCCTTCGGACAACTGACCCGCTACCCAAGTCACGTGGACAAATAATAAGCCGACTCCCGGCTAAAAACAACGGAAGGCTGCGTAAATTCAGTTCCATTTTCACACTTCTCTGCTTTTCACTCCCGGATGTATTACAATTAGAAAAAGAGGAGGGACGCCATGCAAAAGATCGAAATTCCACCCGAGAGAGTCTTCTATCCGATGTGTTGTTCGCTTGTAGGCGCAAATGTGGGAGGGAAGCCCAACTACCTCACCGTGGCCTGGTTCAGCATGGTCCACCCAAAGCCGCCCTACGTCATGGTCACAATGAACAAGGTCCACTACACGAACGCCGGCATCAAGGAAAACGGGACATTCAGCGTCAATATACCTTCAGCGGAAATGGCCGAGATCACGGATTACTGCGGCCTTGTATCCGGGAGCAAGTACGACAAATCGAAGCTCTTCGAAACATTCTACGGAAAGCTGAAGACAGCGCCCATGATCAAGGAGTGCCCCTTCAACGCGGAGTGCAAACTGATACAAACTGTCGACCTGCCGATGGAGGAACTCTTTATCGGAGAACTCGTCGGGGTTTATACGGACGAACGCTACCTCACCGAAGGACTCCCTGACATCAGGAAGATGAATCCCATAATACTCCAAATGCCCCAGAAAAAGTACCTAACGGTTGGCGCAGAGCTGGCCCCTGCATGGGAGGCCGGTAAGAAGCTCATCAAGTAGCGGGTAATGTGATCTGTTTGTCCGCGCTCTCGTAAATGGTTGTGGCGAGAGAGAGTTTTCTAAGAAGTCGATTTTGTGAAGGCACGAGTTCGTGTCTCCATCTCTCGCTGGAGTTTTTCCGTTCATACTCTTTCAAGCAATTCTTTCTCTGCCAGATCCCATCGAATCATACGCCCATAGCTGTCTTCTGATCTAATGATGCCAATATAGACCTTCTTAGTTAAGCTTGTTTACCGACAGGACATAGCCCCGTTGGTTGATTGCCTTCCCAGGAACTGAAGGCTATTTTCAACCACCCGCACTGCAAGATGAGAGTGTCCGTCCGTCGGGGAACAAACATAAAGAGCGCATTGGCGCTTTTCTGGAAATCCTTACCTGGCGCGGCCCACCACGACAGCCTTTGAAAAGGGTGATCCAAATATAGGCCCTTAGGGCTAATTCGTTTTACCGAGAAGAAATATACCATTGTCGGATTGTTTTCCTATGTACTGACGGCTACTCTTAAAACACCGTATGGTGTAAGTACGAGCATTCACACAACAGCGGGCCAACGTAAAAGGTGCGTATGCGTTTTTTTCCGAAAATAGTTACCTCTTATGCCGTAGCCAGGATCGCTATCGAAAAGAGTGATATGTCACTACGCATGGCAGGCGGAGTGATTGGCACACTAAACCAAACATTTGAAAGGAGGACGAAAATGAAAAGATTGGTACTTTTGGTTGTGGGGTTGGCACTTTTGGGCATGGTTGCCGCGCCGGCATACGCCGACACTCAGGGAGCTGCTACTGCAGCAGTCGTTGTTAATGTGAATCCGAATGTTTCTCTGTCCGCGAAGACACCTCTCGTGAATGCAGGAACTATCCAGACCGGCGACTTCTTTGCTCAGGTCACATGGACGATCGGGGCGAATCTGGAGCAGGTGGCGTTTTTCCTCGAAGCGTCAGACCTGTATAAGGGCGATGATCCTGTGAACGTCCAGGTGGCCCCAATCGCACTGAACACCAATAAGCCGGCAGAGTTTGCACCTCAGTTTGGAAGCGAGATCAATGCTGGCGACAACAAGGCCCTGTGGGTAACAGGGGCTGGTGCCAGCATCGGCGCCTATCCTACCAAGAAGACAGAGACGGCGACGTTTGAGAGCTCCCAGAACGGTCATTACAGCCAGGACGTTACGACGAAGATTTTTTACAATCAGCCTGATCCCGAAAAGACAGTGGGTCAGTACAGCGGTAAAGTAAGACTGACCGCTCTGCTCGTGGGCGTCAATTAGTAAGCACTAGTTGATATGTTTTGCCAATCATCCGCCTGCCGCGATAGTGACTGAGAAAACAAAGAAGACAGAATTCAGGGGGAAAAAGATGGTTATCAGGCTTTCACTTGCGGGTCTTGCAGTCGTTCTTGCCCTTCTCATCTTTCCTGTTGCGGGAAGCTGGGCAGGGCTTGCAATATCTCCAGCGTATGTAGAGGCCAGTTTCGACAAGGGGCGGCCCGTTGGAGAGTTTCTTATTTCGAATCTAGGAGACGAAGAAGAAAGATACCGGATCAAGGCGGTCCATTTCGTACTAACGAAGAACGGGGGACTGGACCGCATCCCGCCGGATGAACATTCCCTGGCGGCCTGGGTCAAATTTAACCCCACGGAGTTCACGCTGGCGCCGAAAACCAAGCGGGCTGTCCGGTATGTCATCATCCCCCAGGGCAACCTGAAGGCTGGTGAATATTGGGGAGCGATGGAACTGGAGTCTTTGAAGACGACGACCGCTTCGGGCAAGGACGAGAAAGGCAGGGAATACAACATAGAGGTGCTACCAACCATTCTTGTTCCGATGTTCGGCAAATTCGGGAATGTCCGGTATCAGGGAGTAGTGAAAGAGGCCACGTTAGCCAAAGGACAAACGGACCAATCCCTCCGCGTGTTGCTCAGCAATACCGGAGATGGCAGACTCCTGATAGAGGGACAGTACGTGATTATGGACGGGGCAGGGCAAGAGATCCAGAAGGGCCAGTTAGGAAAATTCTATCTCCTTCCGGGCATGGAGCAGATTGCAGCAAGCCGTCTCACGTCCAAGCTCGCGTCGGGGAGTTACAAGGTTCGGGTCGAATGCCGATCTCCTCAATTGAAAGAGTCACTCAGCAACGAATTTGATTTGGTCTGGAAGGAGAGCCAGTAACACAGGCATGAGCCGTGCGATTCGAGCTTATCGGTCTTCTATTTATCGCTCTCTGTTTCTCGACGGAAGCGTTTTCGACGAGCCCGGCCTTGCCTCAGCCCGTGTTGAACCCCGTGGGCCAGACCCAGGGTGACAAGAACGGAGAACGAAACAAGGTGAATCAGTCCGGCCCTTCGCTCAAAACAGAGGTGTGCTGCTTTTCACTCGAAGGAAAAAAGCCGTGGGAAGTGTTAAGGATCGATGACCTGGATACCGTATTGACACCTTCCGGCCAGCGCCTCATCCCCCTTCTCAGAGTGCTTAAGGCCCTTCAAATGGAGGTGGAAGAGAAGGAGGGGCGTATCTCGTTTGGTCCCGCCGGGCCGGCAAGGATTGTCCTTGATACACAAACAAAACAGCTCGAGATCAATGGTCAGACCAAATCCGTGACGATAGTGGTAGGGGTGTCAGATATCACTTCTCACAGGGACGTCTATCTTCCTCCCGACGTATTGTCCGAACTCCTGTTGATGAAGATCGAGTGGAATGAGCAGGCGTACGGGTTCATCGCAGCCACGGACCAGAAACTGAGCATATGGAAGATCGTACCCGGGGCTTCGTTGCTCGCCATCCAGACGAAGGAGACCGCGGTCAATCTGCCCGAACTTTTCCCTCCGGCCCGTCCACCCAATTTCAGTCTCGACTTCGTAGAACTTCAGTTTCGCCCCTATTTCACGACCGCAACCTCGGACTCAGGGTCTTCACAGAGGTTCGCTATCGATGCACCTAAACAGACTTTTTGGGGAAACGGTTTCGGGGGACGGTACCGACTGCAATTCACGGAGCCCTGGTTCGCGTGGGACAACGCTGCGGGTTATCAAAAAGGAGATAGCGCCCCCATTATGCTCAACCGGGGCGACTGGACCTACTCCTTGCCCGACGCCGAAATTGCCGCGGGGGATTCCGTTTTTGGCCTGAATGACCTGACCTTTCCCATTGTGAAACTGACGGGTGTTCGTCTCAACGGCTTGAGCGGATTTCCCGGGGATGAGAATCAGTGGCGTATTACCCCCGGGATGGTCGACTATTTTATTAATCCGGAAGTCTTCGAGGGAACGGCCCCTGTTGGGTCAAAGGTTGAGCTGATTATCAACGACCGATCGATAGAGACCCAAGCAGTCTCGGTCGGCACCTACCGTTTTGAAGAAGTCCGGCTCACCCCTGGCGGTCTCAATGTCGTCCGGATCATCATTACCGAGCCGAGCGGCTTCCAAAGGGTGATTGAAAAGAGTATCTTCGGAAGGTCGATCCACCTGCCGAAAGGCGCTTTTGCGTACCTGGGGGGTATGGGGACCAACAGACAGGTCTACGACTGGTCGACACGCGGCTTCTTCGGGGGCGGCCGGGCACTCTACGGCGTGACCGATTCTCTTACTATGGGAACGACGTGGGCAATGCAGGAGAAGTTCTATCTGCCCGTCGACACCAGTTCACTGGAGCCCGGCGAAAGGGGATATCCCGATTCAAGCGTCCACTGGGGGGCACAAGCGGCCTGGCTTCCCCGGGAGTACCTGTTTCTTGGCGGCGACGTATCACTGAGCAGCGGAAGCGGAGGCGAGGGGTCCTTCAACGGCTTGGCGTACAAGTTCAAAGGCGAACTCTACCCGTCCCCTCGCTTGCAGGTACTATCACAGTTCTTTCACTACGGTCGCGATTTTTTCAACGGAGAAAACCGAAAGCTGCGGGACAAAGAGGGGTACGCAGTCAACGGAAGGTGGATCATCAATCCGAAATGGTCTCTTACCTCGACGCTCGGAGGCGTGTGGAACAATGTGGACGGCGGCTCAGATAATGCTCTTGCCGTCGACTTCCAGAATTTCGAAATCACTTCGAAACTCATTCCGCGCATGACCATCGGTCTTGGGGCTAGCCGGATAGCGCCAAGCTGGGAGACGGGCGGACCAAAGACGCTCTATACGCTGAGACTCATGGCCACCCCCTTCAAGGACGTTTATTTAGACGGATTTTTTTCAATGGGAGACTACCTGGATCCCGGCCAGCAGACCGATTTTTTTACCGGCCTCAGGATTCCCGGCTTCTCCTCCTACCTACCGCCTACTGCCGCCGTCAGCCTCCGCGTGCCCCTGAACGCAACGAACTCGGTAGGGGCCACGTATTGGCAAAGTCCGGGAAGAGACAGGCCATCCATCTCCCATAGCTACATGGGTGCGGGGAAACCAATCCAGACGTACACGGAGCTCGGGTGGGATATGGTCTACCAGAAGGTTTTTGTACAGAGTCGTATAGACTATCTTCTCGACCGGTTGGGCAAGAAGCGTATCGGGCTTGACATGCGGTTGGATCAGGGGCACTGGACAGTCTCGTTGTTATTCACCTTTACCGACCTGTTTAGCTATAACCGGGGGACCCCGGTCTACGTTTCCGACTCGGCCGTCACACCGGAGCGAGCGGGGGTCCACGGCAGGGTATTTATCGATTGCAACGCCAACGGAAAACTGGACCCGGGCGAGCCAGGCGTGGAGAACATCCGGGTAATAGCAGATAATGTCACTAACGCCACAACCGACAAGAACGGTTATTTCCTGCTGCCCGCACTAGGCCAGAGCAAAACGAGCCGGCTCTTTCTCGACATAGATACCGTCCCGGCCATTTACAGTCCCACGCACGCCATGCAGACGGCCACGCTCCGTCCCGGAAGTCTCACCGAGATAAACTTCGGTGTCACCCCCCTCCATTCCATTTCCGGCCTTGTCCAAATGCTTGCTCCGGACAAAACCCTTCAACCCGCCAAGGGAGTGCGGGTCACCCTGATTAATGCAACAGATGAAAAGAAGGTTTCCGATTCCGTTACCGCTCAGGACGGCAGCTACTATATCGGGGACGTAAGACCCGGAAAATACTATGTGGAGATAGACCCGGAGACCCTTCCGCCAAAATATGTTATCACGGGCCATAAGAGGCTCGTTGAGTTGGCGCCTAAAAAGGAGCCGCAGGAATTGAACATTCCTCCTTTTCGCGCATCCGTTCCAGCGACCGGAGCGGACAATGTGCCCGGTTGAGGTTGAGGACATGAGTTGGAAGAACACGAGAATCTACGGCTGTGCGATCAGGCCTTTTGCGGTTTTGATTCTCGTATGGTTTCTTGCCGGTGTCGCTCCCGCGCCGTCTGACGCAGCCGGAGTACTCGCAAATCCGAAACCGACCATCGCCGTGCAGGCCAAAACACCGCTGGTGACCGTCGGGCCAATCCG
>JADGQN010000219.1 GCA_017881765.1 Syntrophobacterales bacterium
ACTTTGACACGGATCTCTGTGGGAAGATGCTTGGGATACAGGGTAGGTTCCTGTCTGGCTACGGTAATTGCCCATTCCATGGCACCGAGTAGCTCACGGACATTTCCCGGCCAATCGTATGCGATAAGGGCGTCAAAGAACTCCGGAGAGAAGCCTTTCGTCCCGATCTTGTACCGCTCGCAGAACTTGGTCATAAAGTGTATCGCAAGTTCTTTGACATCCTTTCTTCGCACGCGCAGGGCCGGCAACTCTACGGCGAAGGTCCTGATGCGAAAGAGGAGGTCCATTCGAAACCGGCTCGACGCTACCATATCGTCGAGATTCCGATTCGTGGCGGCTACCAACCTGAAGTCGCTCTCCACCTCGTTCTCCGCCCCTACCGGGCGAAACCGGTGTTCCTGAAGTACCCTGAGGAATGTCTTTTGAAGAGCAAGAGGAAGCTCACCAATCTCATCCAGGAAAAGCGTGCCCCGATGGGACTGTCTGACCAGTCCGTCCCGACTTCTGTCAGCCCCTGTAAAAGCACCTTTTTCATACCCGAAAAGCACGCTTTCGACAAGCGTCTCAGGAAGGGCTGTACAGTCAACGACCACGAAGTTGTGCCTGGCCCTGGAGCTGTTTACGTGGATAGCCCTCGCGAAGAGCTCTTTACCGGTGCCCGTTTCTCCCGTGATCAGGACACTCGCGTCACTCATCGCAGCTTGGGCCATAATATCAAGACAGGAAACGATCTCCTCACTGCTTCCAATGATTCCACCAGCCTTGAGAACGCTGAGCGGAGGTCGCGCCTTCTTTTCCTCCCGATACTGGAGGGCGCGGATCAGGGCGAGCGTTATCTCCTTTGTCGATGATGATTTCTGAATGTAGTCCCAGGCGCCGTTCCTGATCGCTATCTCCGCGCCGTCAGGGTCTCCGAGCCCGGTGATGATTATGACTTCAGGGGCTGAGATCGCCTGCCTTATCCGTGAAAGAACATCCAGCCCGTTCCCGTCGGGCATGTTGATGTCCAGAAATACTACATCGTACGGGCTTGACGATGTTTCTTCAAGCGCTTTCGCAAGTGTGTACGCGCACTGAGCATGATGCCCCAACCCTTTAACGACGTCGGAAAGCAGGTCGCAAATCAATTCGTCATCATCGACCACGAGCACATCGGCCAATTCTCAAGTCCCTCCCGATGGGATATCACACAGTAATCGCCCTACCCGCCCTTTGGCAAGCGCGAATCGTTCCTTATTATAGCTTATTATGACGTATGACTTATGGTCCTTTAATACTAACAGACAATTCCTATGGAGACAATCGGTCACTGGTCTATTTCGTGTCGGTAGAATGGCTTAGCCATAAGGGCCTATACTCCAACAGCTGCAACAACCAGTTTTGTTGCCACAAGAGATTGGGCTGTAAATGCCTGCCGCTAAATATGCTGGAAAGCCGCATTCGTCGTGCAGGGCAATTATGCATAAGTATTTCTTATAGCCGTTGTTTTGGCATCGTACCGCCTTAACGACGTTTCATCGAGTGCTGCCGCAAGCGTGCACGCGCACTGAGCATGATGCATCGGCCACTTCTCAAGCCCCTCCTGATGGGATATTCCACAGTGATCGCCCTGCCCTCCGGCAGGACGCAAATTCTTTCCTAATTATACAGCATAATACCTGTTTTTTGCGACGGCATCTACTTTTTTTTGAGGTTGTCTAACTTGCGGCGGGAACCCGGTGCCAATGCAGACAAGAAAGCCGGAAACCAGTGAGCAACGTAGCCCACGGGCAGATATATGAAGACGAACCGGTATTATCAGGGTTATACGCCGGCAACAGCGGGGAGGGCCCGTCTGTATGTCAGCGCTTTTGCGGGAGCTACTGTACCTGTAGACCACTTGTAGAGTGCGGTAATCCCATCATCCGCGGGATCAAAAAAGCCATCCAGTGAATCATCGCAGCAGTCTAGTGCTACTCTTGCCACCAGCCGCAGGTTGGAGAGCACCAGCTTCTCAAGGGCAACTTCGTCACCATCGTCAAACACCTGCTCGGCAAGCGTCTGCTCCTCTTCTTCGGTCAAGACGGGATGCTTGTCAACTTCGGCGAGATAATCCTTCATCGGATACTTGCTGATGTCAAAGAGGTGCCTCATCAAACCATCAATCGCCGCTACGCTTTTATCGGTGGCGCTTTCTCTCGCTATAATCATGCCCTTCCCCCCTCAAGTATTGGCCTGTCAGGCGGGACCCACCCGCCATCTTGCGCACCACTGCTGTAATATCAGCAAAGCCATTAGCCAGGTAGCCTATAAAACGAGGCTGCATGCGATGTCCCAGAGCGACCGTATCCACATCGGCATCGGCAAGAACCAAAATGAGGCGGGTATTCTCGAATAGCTCATGCGCCTCTATGAGCCTCTCAAGATCGCCCTTGGTTAGCGCCAGGACAACCACTATCGGACGTGGCCGGCTAGCCTGTGGAAGAAGTTGTTTGTTGAGATCGCTGAAAGACCGCACAACATCCGTGATAGCAACGGGACTTAAACTATCTACCATGTCCCAGAGTCCAGCTGGAGGTTCTGCATCCTCCGGGATGAAGATGACTACCCTTCCCTTTATCATGCCCTCCCTATTTCAAGAAACATGCCTCACGAACCCATCGACCCGAAAACAAAATAACGTATTTATTTAAGTATTTTAGACAAAGGCAGGATCTACCGGCCGGGAAATTGGTGTCCTTATATCAGGATTCGTCTCAAAAACGGGATTACGGAACTGGAAGACAGGGGCATGGGTCAGGGGGGCTATCCACTTGCAAAAGTAAATTACCGCGCTGCTAAACTTCTGCTGTCATTCCTTACAGGATGCTGCGCTATCCGGCGAACGCCGGAATCCAGATCCTACAAGGATTTCTGGACCCCGGATCAGGTCCGGGGTGACGGCCTAAGGTCGACCCCGGTTTTCCTTACAGGATGCTGCGCTATCACCGGGGTGACGACGTTTGAGAATACAAATATTTATGCAAGTAAGTACTGGAACCGAATGAGCTAAATGGCTAAATAGACCGGTTGAGCCGAGTGAAGCTGGGGGGGTTACAGTTCTGTCTCTCTGTGCTCTTCGCCGGACAGACGAGCGCCGGAAAGCTGCTCCGGCTGAGACGGCAAGAGACCAAGTAAAAGAAACACAAAGGAGACTGCAAGCAGTATAGCTTCGTAAAGCCCATTCGTCCGCCTTGGCTCGGCTATATGCCGCGTCGCGTCTCTCGATATGGTAACGCTTTCCGCTGGATCGGGGATAAAGCCGGCTGCTACCGTTTGTGCTTGGCTGAAGCCCATTGCCCTGTATCTCCTTTCATGTGAAGAGGCGCAGTGCCGACGATTTTTTCCAACACGCCCGCGACGTCCCGAAAATCACCGTCAGCATAGCTGACGAAACGGGGCCATATGCCCCAGCCCATTGCCACCGTGACATCATCTGAATCGGGAAGGATTACCACCACACGAAAGCCTAGCAAGAGGTCCCGAAGGGGCATAATACTCAGGAGGTCCTGTTTCGTCACCGCAAGTATTACCACGGCCAAAGGGCTATGTCTTCCAGGGAGCAATCTACGGCGCAAACCATCAGCATCCCGGCAGACTTTCAGATTGACCCCTGAAACCAGTTTTTCGACCGCTCTCATGAGCCGCCTCTCGGCTACACTCCTCGTTGGGATTAAGAGTACTACCTCGTCCATAGATCCCTCCCTAACAAGAACCATGCCACATAATACGGAGTGTGCTGATTCCGTCGGAACCGCTGGCATTACAGGCCAACTGGACATAATCTGTGGTGGCCCATTTCCGCGCGCACCGTCTCAATACCAGGACTCTGTCTTATTAAACAGGACTGATGCCGAGTCCCATATCGTTACACAACTCTTATCGTCCCCGTTGCGCTTTTTCCTTATAGCTGAGCAGAGAAATAATGCGAGCGGGTGATCTACCCGTAACGGGTGACAACCATACCTAGTTTGTTACCTCGTTTGTTGTTGACAACCCGTCCACCGCTTTAGTAGACTCGCATTCGGATTAAAGCACCTGAAATGCGGCTTAGTTGCCCGATCTTTCCTCAAATGAAAAGCAGTCTCATCTCATTCTTGTCGGGAGGACAGCGTGGCCGGGAGATTGGAGGAATGCTATGACGAAACTGTTGCTCAGCTTGGCCTGTTCGCCCTATGATCGCGTCATGCCGCTGGCCTGCGGTATGGTTGTGCCGGAAGGGATAGATATAAACTTCCTGCCATTGCACGGCGTAGAGACGTTCTGGCGGCAGCTACGCCATGCGGAGTTCGACATCTCCGAATGCTCTCTTTCCACGTACACGATGCTCTGTGCCCGCAGCGATCCACGTTTCATCGCAATCCCGGTTTTCATGTCTAGAGCATTCAGACATTCTTCTCTTTACATCAATACGCACAAGGGCATCGTAACCCCGCAGGACCTGATAGGAAAGGTTGTGGGAGTGCCCGAATACCAGATTACCGCTGCAGTCTGGGTACGGGGCATTCTTCAGGATGAGTATGGAGTCTTCCCCAGGGATATGGCATGGCGTACCGGGGGACAGGAGACACCGGGCCGGGTGGAAAAGGTGGAGATCAATCTTCCTCCCGATGTGAAACTCAACCCGATCCCATCTCACATGACGTTGAATCAGATGGTTGACAAGGGCGAACTGGATGCCGTGGTTACGGCAGGGGCGCCATCGAGCTTTATGAAGGGTTCCCCGAATGTTAAGCGTATGTTCGAAAACTGCCGGGAAGTCGAAGAACAATACTTCGGTAAAACGGGCATATTCCCTATCATGCATACGATAATTATTAAGCGCGAGATCTATGGAAAGCATCCGTGGGTGGCTATGAGCCTGTATAAAGCCTTTTGCCGAGCCAAGGAGATGGTCACGAGCAAGTACTTAGAAACCGGGGCATCGCCTGTAACCTTTCCGTGGGTACATGAGCATGTCGAACGCGTGAGAAAGATCATGGGCGGAGATTGGTGGCCATACGGCGTTGACGCAAACCGGAAGACATTAGAGACCTTCCTGCGCTATCACCATGAGCAAGGCCTGTCACCCAGACTCATGACTGCGGAAGATTTATTTGCCCCTGAGACGTTCGACGAATTCAAGGTTTAGCCAGCCTCTCGCAAAAGTCCGCCATTTGTCTTCACAGGATGCTGCGCTATCATTCCGAGCGACGTGAAAAATCTTGAATGCGTTGCGTAGGGAATAGCGCTTGCCACCCCCACCCGTTCCCTCCCCCCTGCAAGGGGGAGGGTGTTGTGAAAAATCATCTCCCCTCTCCCTTTGGGAGAGGGCCGGGGTGAGGGGGTCATGGGTAATTATTCGGGATTTCGATCGCCCGCAAGCGGGTATCCGGGATTTGAAATTCTGGGCGCCATTTTGCAGGGTCCGGCTGGATGCATTAAACCCCCTGATGTGTTACATTAAGTAAGGAGGAACTTCAAAGTTGGCATCTCAAATACCCCATATACGGGAGGAAGATCTTCCCAAGGTCCCTTTTGTCCTCGACAGCGTATCAACACGTTTCATCCGCGAGAACAAGATCGTTCCCCTGGAACTGAAGAACAATGTATTAAAGGTCCTCATGGCGGACCCTAACGACCGGGAAGCGATCGACGCTCTGCAGGTGGCTGTCTCGGGTGAAGTGGTGATCTACACGGCCGACACAACGATGATCGAGGACTATATTGCCAAGTTTTACACACAGGAGGCGCAGAATATAGAGAGGATCATCGAAGACATGGATGGAGGGAGTCTTGAGTTCGTCAGCGACAATGACGAGGACGTCGGTCACCTCAAGGACCTCGCTTCGGAGGCGCCCATCATCAAGCTCGTCAACCTTCTCATCACGCGGGCCGTGGAAGGGAGGGCAAGCGATATACACGTCGAGCCCTTCGAGGACGAACTGAAGGTGCGGTACCGCATTGACGGCGTGCTCCACAACATAGAGTCAATACCCAAAAAGTTGCAGGCAGCGATCGTCTCACGCATCAAGATCATGGCAAGGCTGAACATCGCCGAGCGCAGGTTGCCCCAGGACGGCCGCATAAGGCTTATAGTCGGGCAGAAGGAGATAGACCTCAGGGTCTCCTCCATCCCCATACTCCACGGGGAGAGCATCGTCATGAGGATCCTCGACAAGGAAGGCATCATGGTCGACCTCGACCTGCTGGGGTTTCCTCCGAAGACCCTCACTACTTTTCATCAGCTCATCAATAAGCCAAATGGCATCATACTCGTTACCGGCCCGACAGGCAGCGGCAAGACGACCACCCTGTACGGGGCGCTGGACAAGATCAACTCCCCCGACAAAAAGATCATCACCGTGGAGGACCCCGTCGAGTATCAGCTCAAAGGGGTTAACCAGATCCAGGTGAAATCGCAGATAGGTCTCAATTTTACCACCACGCTCCGGCACATCGTTCGCCAGGACCCGGACATCATCATGATCGGCGAGATCAGGGACCTGGAGACCGCGGAGATCGCCATACAATCGGCTTTAACGGGCCACCTCGTTTTTTCCACGCTGCATACCAATGATGCCCCCAGTGCAATCACGCGGCTCCTCGATATGGGAGTCGAGAACTTCCTTCTTTCTTCGACCATCCGCGGCATCCTCGCTCAGAGGCTTGTCAGGATGATCTGTCCTTTCTGTAAAGAAGTCGATCACACCCCGGCGAACAAAGAGGAGATGAAAATCCTCGGCAATAGCGACTCCGCCACTCTTTACCGGGGCAAGGGATGCGATCGCTGTGCTTTCACGGGCTTTCATGGCAGATCAGGCATCTTCGAGTTGCTGACGGTGACGGACGAATTGCGGAAACTCATCCTCAAGAGCGCCGATGCGAGCCAGCTCCGGGATATGGCCCGGCAGGAGGGCATGATCACCTTGCTCGAAGATGGCGTTGACAAAATTAAAGCCGGCGTAACCACCCTGAGTGAGATCTTCAGAGTAACCCAGGAGGCTTAGGGAGAGTGCCCATCTTCTCGTACACGGCAACCACGATGGATGGCTCTGTCATCGAGGGCGTCATAGAGGCGGCCGAGCAGAAGAGCGCCATTGAAAAATTGAGGAATACGGGGATCATCCCGTTAAAGCTCTCCGCTCCGAAAGGAGAGGCCACAAGGCGCTTCTGGCGCAGGTCACCAAAGGGCGATGTGATGACGTTCACGACGGAGATGTCGGCGCTCCTGAGTGCGGGCTTGCCCCTTGACAGGAGCCTCAACATCCTGGCTGACATCTCGGAAGGCAAAGAGATGAAGACCATTATCCAATCCATCCTTAAATCGATCAGGGAAGGAGGCGCTTTCTCGGATGCACTCGGGCACCACCCGAAGATATTCTCGAAGCTCTACATAAGCATGATACGCGCGGGTGAGGTCGGTGGCGTGCTCGATGTCGTCCTCGATAAATTAGGCGAGTTTCTGGAGACGTCAAAGGAACTGAAGGACCACGTGGTTTCCGCCATGATCTATCCCACGATACTCGTCCTGACCGGCGGCGCCTCCATCATTGTAATGCTGACCTTTGTCCTCCCGAGATTTTCCGTCATATTCGCGGAGCTGGGAAACGCGTTGCCCTTTTCCACGCAGGTCCTGCTGGCGCTCAGCAATGGACTGAAGTCCTACTGGTGGATCGCATCGATGATTGTAATCGGCATATGGGCTTTCCTCAGGAGCTACATAAGATCTGCATCCGGCAGATACAGGTGGGACGCTCTGAAGCTCCGCATGGTCGGCGATGTCGCAAGAAGGCTGGAGACTGCGCGCTTCTGCAGGACACTGGGGACCCTCCTCAAGGCCGGGGTCCCGCTCCTTCAAGCTCTGACCAATGCGAAAGACGTTCTGGGCAACCA
>JADGQN010000220.1 GCA_017881765.1 Syntrophobacterales bacterium
GGACCGGGAACTACGTTCCCTTGAGGTTTGAGGCCTGAAACGAAGCGCTCCTCGAGGCCCGCAAGGGCCGGTTCTTAAGCGAAGCGGTCTTAAATCGGAGGGTCGCATGTTAGAAGGATTCGTACCATTTCCTGAAGAATTCCAAAAGAAATACAAGGAGAAGGGTTACTGGCTCGGTAAGACCCTTGGCGAAGAATTCGACGAGGCTGTGGCGAAGTTCGGAGACAGGGTGGCCCTCACCTGCAATGGAGAGTACGTCACGTATAGAGAGCTGGGCGAACGGGCAACCAGACTAGCCCTTCACTTTATCGAGCGGGGCTTGCGGCCTTACGACAGGATGATCATGCAACTTCCGAATGAGCTGGAATTTGCTTACGTCTATTTTGCCGCGGTGAAAATTGGCGTGATCCCCATCATGGCCCTTCCGGTTCACCGTGATGCCGAGATAGGCTTCTTTGCCCAGTTTACAAAGGCCAAAGCCCACGTTATCCCATCAACGTTCAAGGATTTTTCTCACCAGGTCATGTCCCGGGATATCCGCAAGAAAACGTCGACCCTGGAGCTTACCTTTGTGTCCGGACAAAAGGTCGATGGAAACTTTATCTCGATTTCTGCCCTGCTCGCCGACAAAATAGAAACAAGGACGCCGGCCGAATCACTGAAGAAGTATCGACCCGATCCCATGGAGCCGGGCGTGTTCCAGTTGTCCGGCGGAACGACGGGGGTCCCGAAGATCATCCCGCGCACGCATAACGATTACGCGCTCATGTGCAAAAGGGCGGGCGAGATCGTGCGCATAACGAAAGATTCGGTGATGGGCATCCCCATTCCGGTAAATCACAACTTTGCGCTCTGTTCTCCCGGGCTGCAAGGGGTAATCTATTGCGGAGGGAAGGTTGTGCTGATTCCCACGCCAAGGACCGATGTGGTCTTCGAGGCTGTCCAGAAGGAGAGGATAACCATCATGCCCACGCCACCCGCCTTGCTGATCAGGTGGATGGAGGCTCCGGAGCTCACGAAGTTTGATTTGAGCTCTCTGGAGGCGGTGCTGGCAGGTGGGGCACGGCTGAATGCGGAAGCTGCAAAGAAAATAACTCCCATACTGGGCTGCGACTACCACCAGAACCTTGGTATGTCTGAAGGCATGCTCTTCTGGACGGAACGTGGTGATTCCGAGGAGCTGCTCCTGAATACCCAGGGAGCCCCCATGTTCGAGGACGACGAGCTACGGGTGGTAGACGAGCGTGAGAAAGAGGTCCCGTATGGGGAGTCCGGAGAATTACTGGTGCGGGGTCCGACAACGATCAGGGGGTATTACAATTCGCCTGAATATAACAGGAAGGCGTTTACCGCCGATGGTTTTTATCGCACCGGTGACGTGATAAAGATGTATAAAGGCAGATATATCAGTGTGGAGGGCAGGATAAAGGACACGATCAACCGAGGCGGCGAAAAGATAAGCGCCGAAGAGGTTGAAAACCACATCCTTGCCCATGCGAAGGTAGAAAATTGCGCCTACGTAGCCATGCCTGACCGCATTCTTGGAGAAAAAGGATGCGCCTTTGTTTTGACGAAGGGAGGTCAAGGCCTGACCCTCGATGAGCTCTGCCGTTTCCTCAAAGAAGAACGAAATATCGCCGTCATCAAGCTTCCTGAGCGGCTGGAACTTGTTGATGCCTTTCCCATGACCGAAGTGGGGAAGATTGATAAGAAGGCGCTGCGCCAGCTTATCAGTGAGAAGGTCGAGAAGGAAGGCCGATAAATTCCCGGGCGTTTGCCCCGTGGGAATTTATTACTTCCCTTTTCTCGGAAATTTTTTCCTGTATGAATGATCCCCGCGCTCCTCTTCGTGAGGAGAAGGGGTCCGTGAAGTATGTCCGCCGCATGGCGGGAAAAGGCTCCAGCGGCCTGTGTCCGTAGGTACTCAGGTATACAAAAGAATTTGCGGCACCCAAAGAAGAATCAGCCGTATTCCCTATTCATTCCTGGCACACTCCTTGCTGACTATTGATAAAAGCTTGACAGGTGGCTCTCCGGAAGGAAGTCAAACGAAACGGCGCTCAGGCCGCGCGAGGCCTTCAGGGGGCACGTGAAGGAATGGCTTAAGTAAGTGATGATACAGGCGATAAACGGTAAAAATGGAGGGGGTGGCTAAGTTATGCGTATGCTGTGGTTGAAGCGACCAGTTGGCCCGGTCTCGGAGGCTCAAAAAGCGCGGATAGCCTGTGCGGCGGTAGTTGCTGCACTGCTTATCGTGATGTGCGGCAGCGGCTACGCCAACGCGGAGACACCTGTCCTCAATACTTCCGGGCCGTCCACGTTTCACGGGGAAATAGCCAAAGGGCTGAAGATTGAGATGAGACTCTACCAGGAAGGCCCAAGCTTCTATGGCTCCTACTCTTATCAAGCTTTCGGGCGTGACATCCAGGTGAAGGGCAAGATTAACGAGCGCGGAGAATTCGCGCTGCAGGAGTTTGTTAAAGGTAAGGTCACGGGAAATTTCGAAGGAAAATTTGTAACAATGGACAGGATTGAAGGCAAGTGGTTCAAGAAATCGTCGCGCAACACAGGGCGGAGTTTTTATGCGATCCGCACAGGTGCTCCCTTAGCCGCAACACAGGTCTTGCCAACCCAAAAAACGAGCAGGCCAGATGGTGAAGCGGCGCCCGCCGCCAAAATACCGCGGCCAGCCCCAAAAGCGGAGCCGGCAGCACGAATAGCGCCGACGGCTGAAACTCGTCCGGAACCACCACCGTCGAGTACGAGGCAACAAAACGTGCCTGTGGCCAGAGAAGTGCCGCTTGCGCAGCAGGAAAAGAAGATAGAGGCTAAAGCTCTGCCCGTGGAACGAGCGGTCGCGGCCCAGCAGCAGCCCCTGAAGATCGAGTCAGCTCAATCAGCACCCAGGGAGGAGCCGGTTTTGGTCCCGGCTACAGTCGCACAGGAGCCCCCCAAAGCGCCGGTTAAAGCAGAAGCTCAGTCCCCTGAGAAGCCGCGCATTGAAGGCAGGACAGTCGACCCAGTGAATAAAAAGAGCTCACCGTGGGCATCGTTTCTCTCAGTTTTCAACATGAAAGTGGCGGGTGGGGTTGGCGGCATCGTGTTGCTCGGTTGCGGACTGGCCTGGCTGGCAGTGGTAGCCGGCGGCGCAGCAGCATTTCGTGATAACAGCAATCTATTTCGTCAAGCGCATGCGATGGGGCTTTCATTCCTGCCGGGTATTTTCCTGCTGGCAGTGGGGGTGGGGGCAGTCCTCGCCGTCTTCGTCGAATGACGGCTTGCTTTTTGCGCCTCCCTTCGTTGCCCTTCGTCTTGTTCCACCTCGACGTACCATAAGGTACGCCTTCGGTGGCCCAAGCCTCGGCGCGCCTCGGTATGCATCAAAAATCAAGCCGTCATACGTACACCCAGGCGTGCGCCACTTTATTGCTTGCGCCCGGTGATTCAAATCCCAATATCAAATGTCTAAATCCTAAACAAATTTAAATAACAAATATCCCAAACTGGTGTCGGAGGCTGGTTCCGTTTTGGATTTTGGTGATTCGATATTGTTTAGGATTTAGATACTAGGATTTAGAATTTCTCGTTCTGGTTGCCTCGCCTAAACCTTAAACAGAAGTGTCGATGTGCTTGTCTGTTTGCGGGGAGTCCTTCTCGTAGTTTGCCTTCATAAGCTCGTAACGGGCTTTCTGCTCTATGCGTGTTGCCGCTGACGCGACCGAGTTGTCTTGCGGCGACGGGTCCGCCGGGGCCATTGCCGCCCTCTTGACCTGTTCCATCTTCCGCAAGGTTTCTTCCGGGGTCTTTCCTTCGGAGATGTCGATTGAAACTTCACCACCAACAATGTAGGCCTGACCATCCGGTCCTGTCGCATACTGGTAACGAATAGCTCCGGCGTATTCTCCGCCTGCCCCCTTGTGAGCCATCTCGTGCGCTTTTACCTTCTGCTCCTCTGCCTTCAACCCTTGAACCTGCTGCTTGACTTTCTCCTGACGGGCCTTGTCCGCCACGGGTTGGCCGCTTCCATTATTGGAGCGCTTGCCCGGCTCTTTGGACGAGCCTGCTCTTTCTTGGTAGGCTGGGGATAGGGAGGACGGTGTGGTGTCGATCCTCAATAGAGTGCTCCTGTTGAATTATCGCCTCATTACAAAAGAATGTTTAGAGGCAGGCCGCGCTCACTTGAATTGTGGGGTTCTGAGAATTAACCTTTCTGTAAAACCTTATCTCAGTCGTTCGCTGAGAAGGCCAGATCACGGGAGGTGAGTATGAAAAGAGTATCGGTCCGGTTGTTGGTCCTGGCAATGTTGCTGGCCTGGATGGTGCCTGCGCAGGCCGCTGTCCGGTCCGCGCTGGTGGAGTATAAGCAGGGAGATGCCACGCTGGAGGGTTACCTTGCGTGGGACGATGCGTTGACTGGTAAAAGGCCCGGGGTCCTTGTTGTCCACGAATGGTGGGGCCTGAATGATTACATAAAGGGGCGTGCAAATCAGCTTGCCCAAATGGGCTACGTCGCTTTCGCGGCAGACATTTATGGCAAAGGCAAGAGAGCCAAGGACGCAGCTGAGGCGGGTAAATTGGCGGGTGTTTACTGGTCGGACCGGAAGCTCCTCCGGGCGCGGGCCAACGCAGGGCTTGATATACTGATGAAGCATCAGTTCACTGACCCCAAGAGGGTCGCGGCTATCGGATATTGCTTTGGCGGGTCCACGGTACTTGAGCTTGCGCGGAGCGGGGCTGATATTGCAGGAGTTGTCAGCTTTCATGGCGGGTTAGACACACCCGATCCGAACGATGCGAAGAACATAAAAGCAAAGGTCCTGGTACTGACCGGGGCAGATGATCCTAATGTGCCGCCCAGCCAGGTGCTTGCTTTCGCGGAAGAGATGCGAAAGGCCCGCGTCGACTGGCAGCTCGTGATGTACGGTGGAGCCGTCCACAGTTTCACGAATCCGGCATCCGGTAACGACCCGTCAAAAGGGGTTGCTTATAATGAGAAGGCGGATCGCAGATCCTGGCAAGCGATGAAAGATTTTTTTGCGGAAATTTTTAAGTAAGGGCTGGCAAGACAAGGTTGAGGTTAAGGTTAAGAAAAAAAGCGAACCAAAGATGGTAGAATAAAAGAAAAGGGTCGCGGGTGAACGGACAAGGGAAGGGTGAAGAGGGTGAAACATCGGTGAAGCCGCTCATGGTGACGGCTGCGGTTATTGAGAGGGACGGTAGGGTTCTCATAGCCAAGCGAAAGAATGGATGGCGCTTCGCGGGAAAGTGGGAATTCCCCGGCGGCAAGATCGAGCCGAACGAAACGCCGGAGGAATGCCTCCGACGGGAACTCCACGAAGAGCTGGGCATTGAGACGGAGATCGGGAACTTTTTCTGCTCGAGCACGTACGCATACCCTCACGCAACAGTTCAGCTTCTCGTGTATCGGGCGTTTCACGTCTCCGGAGAGTATACGCTGTACGACCATCAGGAGATTCGGTGGGTGTTGCCGGAGGATCTCCTACAGTACGATTTTCCTGAGGCCGATAACTTAGTAATTGAGAAGTTGATACAAGCCGGCTCCAAGCGTATGGCCTGATCAACAGAAGAGAGGAGAAACTCTATGAGAACTTTCCTGTTAGCCTCTGCAATGTTGCTTCTTGCCGCCTGCGGTACAACTTACACTCATCCTACCAAAAGCCTCCAGGAGTTTGACCGGGATAAAGCGTTATGCGAGCAAGAGGCCAAGAAAGCGTTGGCAAAAAAGGGACAGGCCAATGACTCGTGTGCGGTTCTGGAGGAAACGAAGCGCTGTCTTGAAACAAAAAAGGGGTGGGTCCGGAAATAGTCGAACGCTCATGCTCGGAAAACTGCTGTGTGACCGGAATGTGATTATGCTGCTGGGCCTCATTGTTGGCCTGGCCTGGGGTGGCGCTGCACCCTGGACTGAGCCGTTGACGCTGCCGGGGCTCGCGCTCGTCATGACCCTTTCGACGATGGGCATCTCAGGAAGTCTGTTTCGACCGCTTGGGAACGTCGTGAAGCCGGCTCTCGCCGGTATTGCCATGAGCTACGCGGTTTTTGCCGGCGTAACCCTGGCCCTGAGTCTGCTCTTCGTGAGAGACCCTGCGTTACGCACAGGTTTCGTCCTGCTCGCGGCCGTTCCGCCTGCCGTCGCAGTCATACCATTCACACTTTTTCTGAAGGGTAATGCCGCCTTTTCATTGATCGGCACGATAGGGGCCTATCTGGGTGGGCTCGTGGTTATGCCTCTGATCACCATCTGCTTCATCGGTGCAGATTTCCTCAATCCGTTCAAGGTGATCCTGGTGCTCGCCGAGCTTATCGTCGTACCGCTTATTGCTTCCCGGATTCTTATGTGGGCACACCTGGACCGGCGCCTTGAACCTGTCAGAGGGAGCATTATCAACTGGACATTCTTCGTGTTCAACTACACGGTCGTGGGGCTCAACCGGGACGTCTTCCTGCATAGACCTTTTTCTTTACTGCCTCTCGTGCTCATTGCCTTCGCGACCATGTTCCTGCTCGGCTGGGCAATCGAGAAAGCGAGCGATTTGATGAGAATCGACCCTGAGATCAGAACGAGCCTTGTCCTGCTGGGGACACTCAAGAACTATGGCATAGCGGGCGGTGTCGCCCTTGCCCTTTTCAACAAGGAAGCGACCATGCCATCGACAGTTTCGGCGATCGTCATGATCCTCTACATCGTCTGGCTGCAATACAGGCAGCGGTCAGTGCCGGTGCATGCAGGCTAACCTTTCTGTTTTTCCGCGACCACGCACCTGATCCCTTCTCCCAGAAGAGCAGTCTTCACGCAACCATTGTCGGAGACGCAGAAGGCCTTCCGCGTATCTCCTGACCGCCATCGATTGACGAGACCCGGCTCGCGGATGAACGGCCGACTCATGGCGACATAGTCTGTCACGCCTTCCGAGACAAGCTGTTTTGCGACCCCGTAGGAGCGTATGCCGCCCACGAGTATGAGGGGGACACGCACCTTCTCTTTGAAACGTCTTGCCGCGTCTCGGTAGTAGACCTCCTGCTCGCCAGCGCCCTGTTTCGCCCTACGGAATGGCGAATAGTCGGCGGAATAGACATTCCCACCGCTCATCTCAATGGCATCGATGCCTCCCTGCTCGAGTATATGGGACGACTCGATCATCTCCCCGACCGTGAGCCCGCCGTCGAGAAAGTCCTCGGAAGTCATCTTGATGAGCACGGGAAAATCCTCTCCCACGGCTGTGCGGATGCTCTTCACCACGTCAAGGGCCACGCGGGTACGATGCTCTACCGGGCCGCCATAACCATCAGTTCTCTTGTTGTAGAATGGCGACAGAAATTGGTCGATAAGGTACCCATGAGCACCGTGGATCTGCACCCCGTCAAACCCTGCCTCTCGGGCCCGAAGCGCGGCTTGGCCGAAAGAGGCGGTTACCGCTTCGATATCTGCGTGAGCCATTTCCAGGCATGTAACGCCCCGCTCATTCTCGAATCGTGACGGGCCAACGAGTTGAAGACCGGAGAAACGAGCAGCGGCCCGGCATCCGGCATGGGAGATCTGCATTATGATCTTTCCGCCGGCCTCATGAACGGCGTTGGTCATTTCGATAAGACCCGGAAGAAATGCATCGTCGTAAATGGCCATCTGCCAGGGCCCGGCGCGTCCATCCTTCCTCACGAATGTGTGACCGGTGATGATAAGTCCGACGCCGCCGCGGGCCAGCTGCACCACGGTATCGATGAGGGCAGGCGTGCATGATCCATCCTCCGCGGCCAGGCCCTCCCACGTCGCCGACCGGACGAAACGGTTTGCCAGGACCATGTTCTTGATAGTTGTTGGTTCAAAGAGCTTGGACACGCTTCACTCTCCGACAAATGTCATCTCATG
>JADGQN010000221.1 GCA_017881765.1 Syntrophobacterales bacterium
TGCATCTATAAGGCAGGCACAGCGCCTCTGGAGGAAGTGATCCCGTATGGCTTCTCTCCCACGAAGAAGGGACTCGTTTTCATGGATACGCCCGCACATGACATAGAGCAGCTGACGGGCATGGTTGCAGGCGGCGCGCAGATCGTTGCATTCACCACCGGCCGAGGCACGCCTATAGGATCACCGATCGCGCCGGTGATCAAGATCACTGCCAACGCAGAGCTGTACCGCAACATGAGGGACGCGATCGACGTGGACGTGAGCCGCGTGCTCAAAGGAACAGAGACACTGCAGCAAGCGGGGCGGCGTTTGTTTGAGGAGATGATCGCCGTCGCTTCAGGAAGGCCGACCAAAGCCGAGCGGCTGGGTCAGCGGGATTTCTGCATCTTCACGATCGGGACACACATCTAGTAGTAATACCCAGTTCGCATTCATCCACCCAGTGTACCCCCTGCCGCGATCGCTACGACACGGCCGACAACCTTCAGCAGAGCGGACGCCGTGTCAAGAACCATTTGAACATTTTTTAAATCAGACAGTGCCTTGTCGAGGTTCGTTTTTCCATCAGTAAGGTCTTTTTCGTTTTGGCTTAATTTCTCTGCGATCTCAGCCAACTCAGCATTCTCCAACCGAAGCCTTGCACGCTGTGTTGCAAGCAGGGTCATTCCAGCCTTCTCCACGACATCGCGCGGCTTTCCATCAAGATATAAATCCCACTCGGGGGACATCATCTTAGTCACTGCCTCTTGAAGGCTACGCAGGGTCGCCTTTTTAATTTCTTCGGGAGTCATAGGGACATTACCTCCTTTCTTGTTTTCACTTTCTTATTGCTCATTTTTTACCCTCTCCCTGAACCTTTTCAATAAGGGTAATGATCTCACCCACGTCCTTTATAAGGGCCTGGTAATCGACGGAGGTGAATCGGTTTTCGACAAGAGCCACAAAGGAAGACTTCAGGTTTCTTGCCGCATCAGCAGCCGCATCAATCGCCCCCGAGGACACGTTGGCTATAAGTATTGCACGTCGATGTTTTACCCAGTCAGCCGGAAGCTCCCGTTTCGGGTCTTTAAACGGGTCAACGACCTCCACGGATTCCTGTCTATTTAGTACAATTTCAAGGTCAGTATGGATCTGTGCGGCAATGGCCTCAAATGCAGCCTGCTGCAAATCTATCTCTCTTTCTATGACTTTGGAGTGTAGCTTCAGTTCATTCTCGAGTGCCGCATTCTGAAACTGAGCTACAACAATTGTCGCAACACCCTTGGCGAATTTTGCAACGGGTTCGCTCCCTACCTTGGCTTCTTTTATTTCCCTACTCAACCCTCCGAGGGCGTTTACCGTTCCCTCTGCGGATGTCCCTATCCCGCTCGACGCGTCAGAATTCGCCAGTGCGGCGAGTGAAACGAAGTAGCTTCTCAGTAACTGCGCATGCCTTCGCACCATTCCCAAAATCCTCAACCTTTCCCTTAGAAGATTGTTGTGCTCAATGATCGTCATTCCTCTTTCCCCCGAGGGAAGGTCCTTACGGACTTTCATCAGGATCAGAGAGTCTGCATCAATGGCTATCCCTCCGGATTGCTGTGTCAGGGTGCTGACTGCGTCGGCATAGGCTGTTCCCGCTTCGGCAAAACTCTTAAAATGGTTGACCCGCTGGGTGGCACATCCGTAACTCAGGCCACACAAGAGGGCGGCCATGAGAAGAATCATTTTTAATCCTGACTTCTGTCGGTTGATGCTGTCTTCGTCCTTAACTTTTGTTGTCATGGCAAATCATCCTTTGGTTTATGAACTTTTCCTTATGCGCCGGAAGCGCCTTTGCTCAAATGAAGCGATCTCGGGCACGACAAGCCCGACCCCTTCACGGGTTGTTGCCTATCCCCGACAGAGACAACTCCGCGGCCGCATAAAGCGTATAGACCAGCCCAAGGGGGTTGCTCTGCGACAGAAGCGCACGTCTCGCCTGCAATAGCGCCTCACCTGCCCCGGTGCCTTTCAAAAAGGCTCCCAGGAAGAGCTTCGCAAATTCACTGGCCAGAGCTTCCCAGACGGGGATCTCCGTACCTATGACCCCGGCGGCACCACGATCCTGAACAAGCTTCTCGATAAAAGGAGACAGGGCATCCGGGCTGTAGCCCACCGTCCCACAGCCGTTCAAGAAGACCAGAGGGTGATGATCCCACTTGTGGTTGTACGAGAGCTGACCGGGCTTGATGATTCCGGGCTGCGGGTCCTCCTTGGCCTGGACTTCAAGGTAAGGAGGGTTGGCTGTCGGATCCGCCTCACCACCCCGTGCATGACCATAGAAGTATATAAAATCGAGGCTGGTGTTCTTCAGCGCTAACAGAACAGCATCACGCCGGTATTCTTTCGCGCGCCATTGGGCCGCAATGCCGCTGCAGAGCGCTTCCAGTTCGCCCAGGTGTTGTTCTGCCATGCTCAGTTTCGCATTGACCGCTGCCGCCATCTGCACAGTACCCTCCGTAAGGATGCGGTTCTCCAGCGGCCGGGTACCGGTGGCCGTCTCCTTGACCTGTTGTGGCGGGACCTCCACTATGTGTTTAAAGCCCCAGAAATGTAGAGGACAGATTACTGTTTCCGGAAGCAGTACGGGAAGGCCGCTTTCGCGCCTTTGTCGCACGCGGTCCGGGTGTAAGAGACAATCAGGGCTTTCGCCACAGGCCTGAGATGGCGTTGTCCCGTCGAGGCCGGAGAGTGGGCTGAGGCATACGTCGAATGCAACGGGGTTGCCCTCATCGTCCACTTGTTTATCAGGGTCATAGAAACGGTCGTAAACGACCCCCCATGGTATAACCTTTTCCAGCAGCACGTGGGCGACGTGAATTACGCGACGCTCGGGTTCAAGCGCCCGCTCCATTTCTTCCCGGCACTGCTGCGGGATTATTTTATCGAAGAGCTCCCATCCGAGCGCGGCCAGCCTCTGCAGCGCAGCTTTTATCCGTGGTTCATCCCCTGCATTCATCTTCCCGGGCAACCCGAAGCCGTATTGCCACCATTCGCGGTCCACGCCATCGAGCGGCGGTGTCGAAATCTCCTGCAAGGCCTTTCGCACGCGGCTCACGAGTCCGGGAAGGTCGCGGTTTGTCCTTACGCCGAATGTATCGGCACCCTTCACCGTTACGACAGAGTCGCCATCCAGGTCATTTGCGACGAGGCTGAGCGCCCTTTCCGGCCTGGATCCGATGTCGTCGACGCCGGCTGTTACGCTATATTCGAGCCGCGGCGCATATCCCACGTCTTTCATTTCCTGCAACGGCAGACCGAGCCCTCGCGCAAGCGCCGCTCGTCGTTGCGCAGCCGGCATAGGGGCGTCTTGCTGTGCGACCGTTATGGCGGCCAGGCGGAACGACTGGATGATGTTCTGTTTGTAGTAGAGACAGAACCGCAAACGCGCCATTCCCGCCGTTTTCGGCACCACCGCGAAGTAGACCGTCTCACTCGCTCCTTCGCGCGGCAGCCACAATTCCTGCACGGGGTCCCCCAGCACCTCGAAGTCGAGTCCCGTCACCCCGATCTCCACCCAGACGCCCTCCATTTCAGGCGTCCATTTGAAGACCTCTTCGAAGATTGCTGTTGCGCCCGCGGTATAGATGTGCACGTCCTTGGGGCCGATCTGAATTCCCAGGTGGCAGACCTCGGAGACCCGCAGACGTGCCTGCTTCTGATCGAGCCGCTCCATTGTCCCGTCGCTCTGTTCCATCCAGAAGCTCGAATTGACGTACCGCCCTTGCGGCGCCCTCTTCAGTGCTCGTCGCTCGACCGTTCTTGAGGCATAGGCATGGGTCCACGTTGCCGACCCTCGGACACCCATTCCCGATCGCATTTTACACAGTTTTCTCGACAGCGGAATCAGGCCGTCTCTCTCATGCGAATCGAACGTGTACGTCGGCCACTCCGCTTTCAGTTCCGCGAGACCACTGCGGAGCACGACCGTGGTGGGTTTCTCGGACATCTTGGCAGGCTGGCGTTTTATCAGTTCGGTCAGTTCCGATTCCTGCCTTCGCGTTTCTGCGCTTTTCTTTCCGGACAGGTCCTCCTCGAGCTCGACCAGACTCTGGCCGATCTTCGATGTGCGCAACCCTTCCTCTCGTCCCGCACCCGCAAACAGGCTGGGGCAAAAGGAGACTGTTTGATAATGGCCGGGCTGGAGATACTGGGCGAGAGCCGCGTCCAGAGGAGAGTCGTGGACGATCTGTTCGTAAAAGGAGTAGGGCAGCCCCCCAGCCGGGTACGGTGGCTGAAGACCCTCAATCACGACGGCAGGCCCTCCTCGTGCGAGAAGGGCGGCAGCCAGCCTGCGAGCAGCGCGGATCTCCTCCGGGCCGTTGCAGCTAATCAGGAGCAGCCTCGTTTGCCAGATCCCGGTCCAGCGGGAGAACCACCCCAGGGTACCGGGCTGATCGGGTGAAGCAGTGGACATCAGCAGGCGCTCCGGCAATGCAAGCGTCGGCAGCCAGTCGAAATGAAGTACCTCCACGGTTGGCCAGCCCGCCGGAGCCAGCCACGGACCATCAGGACTCCAGAGTCTGCTCTCTGCGCACACAGCTTCCGCAACCACGGAATCAGGGTGCCACCCGAAGACCTGCCTCACGATAGACGGCACATCGTACGCAGGCGCCGGGTTTACCTGGAGTATCCGCAGCGGCAACGTGAGCGGAAGAGTGGCGGCGCGCGGTCGGACGCTTGATACGCGGACCCGAGGCTTATCTCTTTCGATAGGATCGAGCACGCGTTCCCAGGATAGGACTGCGAGGGCCGGATCGTCAACGTCCATCGTCACCCGTGCCAAACAGGAGACGGCTCCTTCCTGCCCTGCCGGGGGAACGCCGTCCCTGACACGCGCCTGCCACTCATCAATCGCGCGGTCCAACGGCAGACCGGGGGGCAACGGCGGGGCCCAATCCGGCATAAGCGACTGCAGCCAGTCGTTGATGTGGGCGGCAGAAATACTATCTTCGTACCAGCGTGCGGGCGAGCCTACCCGGATCACGACTGAGCCATCAGCCTGCCGGCGTACCAGAATCTGCAGATCTACCCGGCGATATTCGGTGCGGGCCATCTTCCTCTCCTCACTTCGACCACTTCTCTATCAGCCCTGCCGCACCCTCGAAAGCCGCCCCCGAAACCTGGTACAATCCGAGTCCCCAGAGCAGAGCAGCCAGGTAAGCTTTCGCGCCTCCCCAGGTCGGGTCGTCAACCCAGAGAAGCTTCAATCCCAGCAGGACAGAAATGCAGAGCACGATGATCATGAAGATAAAGTCGAGCCATTTAACTCTACTGGTGAGTTTGCCGATAGCGTCATCGATCCTGATGTTCCGTTCGGCTATTCGTACCACGTTTTGTTCGGAGACCGGAGCAGGAATGGTCGCACCCGGCTGGGCTGCTGAACCAGCCTGTTTGCCTGCCGCTGCAAAACCCATCTGAGTGCCGGCCTTTTGTAGCTCTTCTGCGACTTTTTCTACGTCATTCCTGGCTGCGGTGTAATCCTGAAACGCTCCCCTCAACTGGTTTTCCTGTAGTTTACCGATCGCACCGTCCAGCTTGGTCAGGATGTCACTGAGCCGTTTCTGGAAGTCCTTCTTGACATCTTCAGTCATCGTTGTATTCGCTCCCACGGACGTGATACCGCCCTGCGCCCGCTTGCGCAAGGCGCTGATGACTGCTTTCAGATACTGAGAGTATGCTTCCTGATAGAGTACGGCTGCGCGGTCTGGCCCGGTAGTTTCGAGGCACGCTTCGGACGCATATGTTTTAACGCTCTCAACCAGCTTCTCCCACTCGGGCTGTAATATCCCTTGAGGTGTTTCTTCCGAAGCCACCCTGGTTCGCAGTTCCTCTGCCAGGACGCACGCGTAGATTTTTCGCGCCGCGTCAAACTCCGATCGAGCCACAGCCAGGTCATTCGCAGTGGCCTTCTCCCTGCCGGCTTCGATTCTCGGACTCACCTCTTTCCTGAGTCTGTCGCCCAAATCAACAGAACTGTTCTTAATTTGTTCGTCCACGTCCGCTTGCAATTCTTTTAGACGGGCCAGTAGGTTGTCGCGCACAGTGGTGGTAATTGCCGCATCGAGGTCGAGCAGATCCGTCCGCAACGTGTCGACGTCTTGCTGCGCCGTTTTTTCAGCCATTAGCTTCTTTGCAACAGCGTTCAGTGTCTCCCGCGGCGTTTTCACGATCTCCTGCGGCTGCACCGCATCCAGGCGGCGCCGTGCATTGACGAATAGCGGAAAGACGGTCAGCTTGCCGGCAATCTCCTCGAGCAGCTTGTCCGGTTCTTTCTCGGTGTCTGCCTCCAGGTCAGAGTAAAGCTTCTGTAACCGGCTACGGAATGAATCCAATATCGCCCGCTCGCTGTCCGTCGGGGGGTTTAAGTCCGTGGCCATGCTCTCCATGTCTCTGGAGAGCTGGAACGCCCGCCGCAACAGCAACATCCGGGGCCTGTCCTTCTTGTAATAGAGTTTCAACAAGTATGATGGCACCACGCCCAGGCATATGAACAATGCTGCAATCAGCCAGCTTTTCTTGACAAAAATGGTGAATGCCTGCTCAACCGGCGCAAAGTCGGCGGCACTTACCCGGACGGTACCGGAAAACTCGCCTGTGCCCTTTAACGTTGAGATTCTTATTTTCACCTGTTTGGCCTGGTTTGGACCTATGGCGAGGGAATCACCGGCCGGCTTCCCGTTGTCATCGAGGACGTCTATCCTGCGGAACTGCGCCTGGACTTTCGCCTTGTCGCCTTCTTTGAGTGCCAGGGCTGTAACCTTGGGGGCAGCCAATGCAAAACTGGCCCCGCCCGTCTCCTCAATAGTCATCCACAGTTCGGGATTGGCATTCCAAAGGGAAGCGGCGCGGATGCTCAGCAACTCCTGGATCTTTATGGTGGGTGCCTGCCGGGATCTCGTTACGACGATGGGCACGGGCCAACGCTTATCATTGTAAATCAAGGAGATGGAACCCGTATACGGGCCTTCTTTCACCAGCCTTGCACTGATGTCAACTTTCAGAGAGCCGAGACCCGGGATCTGAACCGCCGGGGTGGGTCCGGGTTTGCCGTCCACTGTCCAACGTGTTTCTGCGAGTTGGGAGTCGGGACCGACAAAGTCCGCAACAGAAATGCGCAGATCGTTGACCGGAAGCTTGTTCATCGATTCCACGTAGAACGCCCGTGTAAAATCAGAAGAAGTCGTGGAAATCTTCAGGCCTTCCGCGTCACTAGCGCCCCTCATCTTGAGCACGGGCTGCTGCTCCTCTGCGGCACCCGATGGCGATGATGCTCCGAATAGCGTGCAAGCCGCGAATACAAGTATTAACCGCAGTAACAAAGCGCAGCGTCTCATTATCCCCCCTCCTCTTTCTGAACCCCAAGAAAAGCAGAACCCGGCCAAACCTACTTCTGTTGATTCCCTACAAGAAAGTTGAGCCCCTCGTTCCCCGCCGGGTTGAGGTCCCGAAGAAGGTCTCCTTATCAAAATAGTTAAGCCAAACGGCTTAGAACTTTCGGGCCTCTATACCAAGATTAGCACGGGGAAGGAAAATAGCAAGGGACTCTTCTGTAATATTTAACGCGATGCCACTTCAACTCTTAGTGAATATCTGTTCCTCGCTTCGTCCGGTACGTAGGGCTCGGAGAAAAATGGGTGAAGTGGTGAACCCACCTCCTCTGATGTCCCATGTCTTTGTTTGTTATGCGAAGAGAAGTCTCTCGGATGCATCTATAAGGCAGGCACAGCGCCTCTGGAGGAAGTGATCCCGTATGGCTTCTCTCCCACGAAGAAGGGACTCGTTTTCATGGATACGCCCGCACAT
>JADGQN010000222.1 GCA_017881765.1 Syntrophobacterales bacterium
GAGCCGACCAGGTAAGCGAGGCAGAAACTTGCAGCGCCGCCTATGAGGATCACGATCGGCAAGGGGAGGTCGGCGCTGAATATGGCCGAGGCGTAGACACCGACTCCGAAGAAGGCCGCGGGCGCCAGCGATATGTAGCCCGTAGGCCCGGAAAAGATCACCCAGCTCAGGGTCATGACCACATACATCAATATGTTTGTAACGAGTATGACCGTGTAGGGCGGCACGTATCCGGGAAGTCCGGCCAGCAGCGCCAGCAGAGCCATAATTATGATGAGGGAACCCTGTTTTCTTATTCGGATACTCATGCCATACGCTCTTTCATACCAATTTGCATTCGAAGATAGAGTGAGGCGTCGACGAGGAGCTGACGCAGGCGTACCCGGGGATACGTCGAGGAGCGCGACGAGGAGGCAACGAAACTATATCGATGAACGCAAATTGGTATCATTTTCCCAGAAGTCCCGTGGGTCTCACCAGAAGTAACAGCAGAAAGATCACGTAATAGGCGACCATGGAAAGGCCCGGCTGAAAAGAACTGACTATGTAGCCGACAAGACCGAGAATGAAGCCGCCGATAAAACTGCCTTTTATGTTACCCAGTCCCCCAAGGACAACCACTATTATGGCGATCAGGGTATATTCCATCCCCATAACCGGTGAGACCATCACAGAGGTCATGCTTAACAGCAGCCCGCCCACGGCTGCCATCATGGCGCCAAAACCGAAGCATAGAGCCAGGACCCGGTTAATGCGCACCCCCATAAGCTCTGCAGCGTCCGGATCCTGAGCAGCGGCCCTGATGGCCTTCCCGGTGCGGGTGCCCATCAGAAAGAGGTAAAAAGCCAAACCAAAGACCAGAGAAACAAAGAGGGTGACTATGCGGTTTGCCGAAAAAACCGTCCCCATCACATGGATGGGAAATGCGAGGTAAGAGTAGCCTTTGACAGGAGCCCCCCAGATAATCAAAGCAAGGTTCTGAATAACGAAGAGGAGACCAAATGACGCCAGCATGGAATTACCTTCAAAGGCGGCCGGCGATTCCGAAGAAGTCCTCAAGGGTCTGTAGAGTAACCAGTAAATGACAAAGCCGACCGCGAAGAAGAAGGGGGCGCATATCAGTACCGAAAAGAGAGGGCTGATTCCGGCCATCGTGAAGAGCGTCCACGCGGCAAAAGCGCCCAACATGATGAATTCACCGTGCGCAATATTCAGCACCCGGGCTACACCATATTGCAGACCGAAGCCCACAGCTATCAGGGCGTAAATGCCCCCCATCAGCAGGCCGCCGATGGCTATGTCCAGGAACTGTACCAGCATATACACCGTCTCGTCTGATTCAAATCCCAATATCGAATATCTAAATCCTAAACAAATTCAAATATGAAATATTCCAAACTGGAGACCGGAGTCTGGTCCCGTTTTGGATTTTGGTCATTCGATAGCGAAGCATCCTGTAAGGATATTGTTTAGAATTTCGCTCACCAGCAAGCGGGTACCCGGGATTTAGAATTTATCCTCCAGCATTCATTCAAGTCGGGTGGAACCATATTTATTTGGGCCGCCTGAAGATCTTCCCCAGGCGGCCCACTTGTCACACTTGTTACACGCTCGAGTACATCCGCTTACTATTTCTTGGGTGGCGGTGGCCCCCACTCAGGTTTCGGGTATATCGGTTTTGCCGTGCGCTTCTTACCCGGGTCTATGACCTCCCATTTACCGTTCTGCCACTGGCCTATTTCCCCGGGGTGAACCAAATTGATGTTCTTTGTAAAGTTCATGGGTCCCATGGCCGTTTCATACGTCTTTTTGGCCATCACGTCCCGTATCTTCGTATTATTCAGCGTCCCCGCCTCTTCTATGGCCTGCTGGAAGAACTGGAGTGAGGAGTAGTAGAAGAGTGTTCCCCAGCCTTCAGGTTCGTATCCCCATCTCTTGGTAAATTTGTCAAAGAATTCCTGTGCCCCGGAAGAGGTCTTGACACTCCACGCCCCGGCGCCCATGACGCCGTCAATACCTTTGGCCCCGAAGGCGTCCCTGAATTGCGAAAGGCAAGGTCCTACGGTCATATAGAAGGCCTTTGGGCTGTAACCTATTTCCATGGCTTGTCCCGCTGCGAGGAAGGCGTGCGGAGGATAGAGAAATCCGGCAAAGGCATCAGCGTTGGAGGCCTTTGCTTCCTTCAACAGAGGGCTTAGATCTTTGACGTCCAGAGGAAAACTCTTCGAGGCCACGACCTTTATGTTCTTCTTCTTGAATTCCCCAAGTGCCCCATCCCTATACTCAATGCCGTGAAGATCCTGGATGTATGCCATGTAAACGCTCTTTACTCCGACCTCGGTAAAGACGTCGGCAAGGGCCGGCATCTGCGTGTCCGCGAAATTCAATACCTGGAAGAAGTAGGGATACTTGCTGATAATTGCCTTAAGCTTCAGCGCCCCACCGGAACCGCCGAGGAGCACCATCTTGTGCTTGTTAGCTATAGGGGCCGCCGCAAAGATGAAGGCTGTGTCCCAGGGGCAGAAAATCAGGTCGACCTTGTCCTCGAGGATGGTTTTTTCGAGCAGCTTCGTCATGGTGCCGATATCGCTCTTGTCGTCATATTTTATGACTTCGAGGGGCAGCTTCTTGCCATATTCTTTTATATATATTCCACCCTTTGCATTGATCTCCTCAACCCACATCTCGTACACGTTCCCGCTGGTCACCGGCACGCCGCTGGCATTCACACCCGAGAGAGAAGTGACCCACCCGACACGGATCTTCTCCTTTGTCGGCGGCGCTGCATAAGACGCACCGAACAGCAGCATGACAATGGGAATTGCCGCGACCAACGCGAGTAACAGCCTCTTTTTCATCACATGCCTCCTTTTGTTGGATTGGGTTCCATAAGTCTCTCGCTCTAAAAGCGCAGAACTGCTTTGAGCGCTTTGCCTTTCTCCGAGTCTTCCACTGCTTTGTTGATCTGATCAAACGGATAGAATGTAATCATCCGGTCGAAGGGGAACCGACCCTGCCTGTAAAGCTCTATCAACTGCGGGATAAAAATATCGGGAATAGAATCGCCCTCCACAACGCCGCGAATAGTGCGCCCGTTCAGGATCGTTTGCATATCGAGGCTTACTTCCACGCCAAAGGGGGCGACTCCGATCAGCCCGCAGACGCCTGTCATGGCAAGCGCATCGACGGACTGGCGGAAAACTGCCGGAATGCCCGTACACTCCAGAGAGTACTGCGCTCCGCCGCCGGTAATTCTCTGGATCTCTTCAACGGCGTTGGTACGGCCGGAGTCGACCGCGTGCGTTGCGCCCAGCTTCTGAGCCAGCTCAAGCCGCTCACCCTTCACGTCGACCGCGATAATGGTGGTTAAGCCGCAGGCAGCCGCCGCCATTATCGCGCTGAGCCCTACGGATCCGGCTCCGAAGATGGCGATCGATGAGCCTGGCCGCACTTTGAGCGAGTTGATAACGCCACCCGCGCCGGTTTGAATGCCGCAGCCCATCGGGCCGAGGAGTTCTAGGGGAACGTCGTTGCGCACCTTGACTACGTTACGCTCTGAAGCGAGGGCATAAGAAGCAAAAGAGGACTGGCTGAAGAAGGCCGCATGTATGGTCTCGTTACCTTTTTTCATCGTGGGAGAGCCATCGGCGCGCTCGCCCGCAAAATTTAACTTGAAAAAATCGAGACAGTTCGCCGGCAAGCCCCTCGCGCAAGGCGAACAGACCCCGCACGACCGGAAGCTCATCACCACGTGGTCGCCCGGCTTCACCTTTGTGACGCGACCTCCAACCTTTTCGACCACGCCTGACCCCTCGTGTCCAAATACGGCAGGAAGCGGTATCGGCATGAATCCGGCCTGAGCCACAAGGTCCGTGTGGCAGACGCCGCAGCCTGCCATCCGGACCAGAACTTCGTCATCTCTCGGATTGTCGAGGTCCAGATCCTCGATAGCAAACGGTGCTGACTTTTCGTGGACAACCGCAGCCTTTATTTTCATAGCCGCCTCCTCGCAAGAAGTTAGGTAATGTCAAAATCCGCGCCGGCTCCGACCATTCCTTCCCTCGCTGGTGCTTTCGCCTCTCACCCTTCTAAGGTCTCCCTCCGCTTGCCTGCGGAACTCGCGCACGTTCTGCCACGGTGGCGGACTTAGCGCTCAAACAATCCTCAGCATGCGCCTTACACGGCGCACCGCTCCTTCCGACCGTAAGAAGGGTAGCCGAGAGGCTTCCGCAATGCTTCGCTCAGGAAAGGTCGAACCCGTCGTGTTGGTGCCTTTCTTTATCTGTAAATGGACCACAAAAGCAATGTTCACGCTTGACGCCACTCTAAGTCTACAATGCTATTTTACAATCTGCCCGAGTCCCAAGTCTTCAAGTGTTTCACGGGTCGGCACACCATCCTCAGTCCAGTCCCGGAGTTCGTAGTAGCGGTCGAGAAACTGCTCCATCTCCCTTACCATCTCTCCTTCTCCGGGCGCACCATACGTATGGAGCGGCTCGTTTAACATCCTATCGGGGAGCCTGTCTTCTTTTCGGCCGAACCCCTCGCGCACGTTGAAGGCTCGCTCCAGGTTGACGATTCTCTCACCCGCCTTGAACAGGTACGCCGGATCGGCAAAGCGCTCAACCCCGGTCGCCGCGGCCAGCAGCTTTCCATAAACCTGCGGGAACCATCCCCAGGCTCTGGCGAAGCTGCATACAATTCCCACTTCACCCATGGCGGTTGCGTTCTGGTTGTAGATAACGATATCGGCATTTTCCGTCTCGGCAAAGCGGTTGACCGGCCTTGGGACCGTAACGCCGAAGATCTCTTGCCCCGCATATCCGTAGCAATGGCTTCCCCCAATGTTGGATGTTGCATAGTTGAAGCCCTGCGATTTTCCACCTCGTGGTTCATAGGCGGGCAATTCCATGCCCTTGGCGTGCATCGCGTAAGCCTCGGCGCCTCGGCCTATCTTGCGGGCCGCCCTCACCGTACCCTCGGCCAGCACATCCCCAAAGCCTTCCCGGGAGGCAATCTTTTCTATCAACCTGACCATGGTTTGATGATCACCGTAGACAAGCTCCAGGCCATCCGTATCCTTACGGTCGATGATGCCCCTCTCGTACAGCTCGTACGCAAAGCCGATGCTGTTACCCGCGCTGATCGTGTCGATGCCGAGGTCGTCGCAGAGTCCATCAGCCCGTATGGTCGCTTCGAGCGAGGTGCTGTCGATGGGTGCGCTGAAAGCCCAGAGGGATTCATACTCGGGCCCCTCACTCCATGCCCCTGCGTACTCACCTGTGGTAACCGTGTGGGCCTTGCCGCATCGGGCTGAGCAGTTGTAGCAGCCAAAATCGCCTGTTCTTATTTTCCGGTATTCCTCGCCGTAAATCTTCTCGCCGTTCTTCTGCTGGCCATAGCGGAAGTTCCGCGTCGGGTATATCCCCAACGTATTGGTCAAATCCTGCGTCATTGTCGTGCCCCACTCTTTGTGCTGCTCAAACTTCGGGCTTGCGCGAAAGAGCCGGGCCTGCTCCTTTGCCAGCTCCTTAAAGGTACCCGGATCGGCAAGTCTGACGGTGCGCTCGGCGGTGATCGCTATGGCCTTCAGGTTCTTTGAGCCCATCACCGTACCCACACCGCAGCGGCTTGCCGTTCTTCTGCCGCTCACGATTGCCGCGTACCGCACCAGGCGCTCGCCAGCGGGCCCGATACAGGCTACATGTGTTCCCTCTCCATGACGTTGATGGAGTAAATCCTGGGTCTGGCGCGTATCCATCCCCCAGAGGTCGTTTGCCTTGGCGATGATACAGCCTTTCTTCGTGAGATGAAGATAAACGGGTGTCTCTGCCTTGCCTTCGACCAGGAGACCGTCATAACCCGCAAAACGAAGCCACGCGCCAAAATTGGCGCCGGCAACCGATCGCGCATACGCGCCGGTGAGCGGGCTTTTGGTGACTACCATCCAGCGTGACACGGACTGGGCCTGCGTGCCCGCAAGAGGACCGGCAATAAAGAGGAGCCTGTTCTCTTCTCCCAGAGGGTCCACGTTCGGAGGCTGTTCCTTATACATATAAGCGATGCCAAGCCCTCTTCCTCCGACGAAAGGCTCGCAGATGTCCGAAGGGATGGTCTCTAATTCCGTGACTCCGCGGCTCAGGTTGACGCGCAAAAGACGACCCGTGTACGATGCCATATTATTCCTCCCATGAACAGTGTAAGACCAAATTTTCTAACATTCTTCTTTCATAGTAGCACGAATTGATTTTTCAGTCATCACCCGCGGCGCACGGGCACGAACCGGTGGGAAAATGGCTGTAATGAATGGAGGTTCTACTCAGCAGGGCGGAGGGAAACAGTGCTCCACCCTGTCTTTGATATCGCCGGAAAGGCGGGCATCTTCATATGGATGGGTTGTAAAACCTCAATCACTTCGTAACCGGACTGCGCAACGCCCCCCTTATTTTATGACACCCATATCTTTCAGCATCTTTGAAAAGTAGGCATAGTTCTGGGCCACGATGACGTCAAGGTCCTTGCCCGGCCGGTAGGCGACGGGAAGATTCAGCTCCTTCATGCCCTTGATGAAAGCGGGCTCTTTCATCGCCTGTCTGAAGGCGTCCTCCAGCTTGCGTACGATCGCATCAGGCACGGCCTTCTGTGTGATGACGGTAAAGTACATGGGATAGGGAAGGCCGTAGAGTTCTTTGATCGTGGGCACCCCGGGATACTCTGCTGCCGGTTCATCTTTCAGCATCATCACAAGTCTGATCTCTTTTGCTTCGACGAGCGAGGTGTTGAAGTCTCCGGCGCCGAAAAGCACATGCCCTCCGAGCAGGGCCGTCTGTACTTCAGGCGTTCCCTTGAAGGGGATATGCGTAATCTGGACCTTTTCCTTTTTCGCGACCTCCTCCATCATCAGGTTACCCATGCTGTTCACTCCCACCGTGCCGTAAGTCGCCTTCTTCGGGTTCTGGCGGGCGTAGGCGACCAGATCCTTAAAGGTCTTGAACGGGGAATCGGCTTTTACATAAACGCCGAAATTGAGTCCGCCGTACTGGATGACAGTCCTTATATCCTTGATGGGGTCATACGGCACCTTCTCCAGAAGCGGGGTCAGAAAGAGGGGAGGTCCACCGCTGTAGCCTATGGTATACCCGTCCGGTTTTGCCGTAGCGATCGCCGCGGTCCCCACAGAGAGGGCACCTCCCGGTCTATTGACGATCACGATGGGCTGCTTCAGGAATTTTTCCGCCTCTCTGCATATCAGGCGGACAGCGAGGTCCGTCGGGCCTCCCGGGGGAACAGGCACGATGTGTGTTATCGGCTTACTGGGAAACTTTGCGGGATCTTCCTGGCCATAACCGGGTCCGCAAAAAAGAAGTGTGATAAAGATCGCACTCACCAACATCCTTCCAGCATGCTTCCTTCCAGGGTGCTTCGCTATCGCTGGCGCTACGGCGACTGATAGTTTCATCGGGTGTCTCCTTTCGTGATTATTCTCAGTCTATCACTTTATCGAGCCTGTTGCGTCATTCATTTAGCCGCTTCCGACTCTCTCGGCATTTTCAGTTCTCGTATCTGGCCCCCGATACGCACGTAGGCCTCCTCAAGGTATTTCTTCCGTATCAGCAGAGTTTCTGTACGTGGGCACCAACTCCAACTTCTCCAGGCCGGCAATGGCCTCCGGGTCAGCCATGGCCTTATGAAGCGCATCGTCAAATTTATCAAGTGGGGTAGTCGGTTAGCTCCAGTTACCTCCTCTTCACCAGTTCTGGCTCCGGCCATGGCCGAGTGTTACCTGTGGATGGTGGCCGGTGCGGTAATCA
>JADGQN010000025.1 GCA_017881765.1 Syntrophobacterales bacterium
CTGAAGAAAGAAGGGTTCGGCATTCTTACCGAGATCGACGTCAAGGAAACGCTCAAGAAAAAATTGAACGTGGACTTTCGGCGGTACAAGATTTTGGGGACCTGCAATCCAACCTATGCGTATCAGGCTCTCCAGGCCGAAGACAAGATTGGTATCCTGCTGCCCTGCAATGTGATTATCCAGGAGAAAGGCGACGGTCAGGTAGAGGTGTCAGCCATCGATCCCATGGAAACGATGAAAGTCGTGGGGAACCCCAAATTGACGGCCCTCGCCGAGCAAGTACAGGCGAAACTGAAGCGAGTCGTTGCAAATATCTGAGAACCGGATGCGAGAACCTATCCACAAGAGGAAGCCCCCGTGAAGGATATCGTCTGTGGAACGGAAATATCGGATGCCTCCACGTACCGTCGCCAGCACGGCGGAAAGGTTTTTTACTTTCGCAGCGAACACTGCCTGGACGGCGAGCTAATGAAAAACCCGGAGCAATATCTGAATAAAGAAGCCTTGGCGCCTAAAGATACGGGTGATGGGTCGACTATCTACACCTGCCCCATGTACCAGGAGATCCGACAGGTCCACACCGGGCAACGCATGAATGCCGTTTGTAATGTTGTATATCCGAACGGAATAATAGAAACTCTCTTTAGAAGACAGGGTGACGTAAGACCACACCTGCTACATTCATGTGCAGCTTGCCTCTGCTGCATTACCGCCTGCGCAATAGCCCGAGCCCTTGTCGAAACCTGTACACCGAAAAGGTTGCGATGTGTGCACCTCTTGACACAAGTATCATTAAGCCCCACGTGTCAAATTGAGGGATCTTTTTCCGAAACCCGTTGGACGTAAAAAAGGAAAGATTGTTATCAAACGAGACGTATTAAATGAAATGCTGACAAAGAGAGAACGAACATGTTAGAAATTCTTCAGCATATGATGGAGTGAAAAAGAAATAACCGTGGAGGTGAAACTGTGTTGGGCAACATGCTGCGAATCCTTATGCTCGCGATTGCCCCTTTTCTCTGCTCGGCGCTGGATTGCAGGGCGCAAACAGCGCTTGGTTCTCCTCTCGAGGTAGTGGCTCGCATTTCGTCCCCCGATTTGTCGGGCGTGGCCGTCACCGAAGACGGCCGCGTCTTCATCGGCTTCCCCCGCCACGCCGACAATCATTCGGGCCCAACGCTTGCAGAATACAAGGACGGCGCATTGATCCCGTTCCCCAATACCGCTATGAGTTTACCGGGGGAGAAAAATCCTGCCGATCGTCTGGTGTCGGTGCACGGCATGACGATGGATACTCAAGGGCGGTTGTGGGTGATCGATGATGGTAAAGAGGCAGGACAACCGATCAAGGCCGGCGCCGCGAAGATCGTTGGTTTCGATGTGGACACCGGCAGGACAATCGCGAAGGTGATCTTGCCTGCACCCGTCCTGCTGCGGATCAGTCACATGAATGACCTGCGGATTGATCTCACGCACGGTTCAGCAGGCACGGCATTCGTCACCGATTCGTCATTCGGGACAGAACCGGCACTGGTGGTAGTTGACCTGGCCAGCGGCCGGTCACGGCGTATTCTTGAAGGAACGGCTTTTGTCGCCATTGACAAGAACTTCATGACCTTTCTGGAATTCGAGCCCCACGTATATTCGGGGAACATTGTGACCTTTCCCGTCGGGGGCGCTGATGGAATCACCCTGAGCCCCGACAGTTCACGGCTTTACTGGACCTCTTTAACCGGCAGGCGTCTCTTCAGCGCGCCGACTGCCGTTCTGTCAAACTTTGGCGCCGGAGGGGCCGAGCTTGTGATGTCTGTCCGGGATGAAGGCGAGCGCCCACCTTGCGATGGCATCGCGACAGATCCAGAGGGCCGCATCTATTTTGGCGCCTTCGACCAGGAGAGTGTTGTCCGACGAAATGCCGACGGCACGTTCACCCTGATCGCTCACGACCCACGTTTGACGTGGCCCGATGCGCTGCAAGTGGCAAACGGTTATCTCTATGTGACACTGGGGCAGTGGAACAGGCACGCCAGCTTCAACGGCGGACACGATCTGAGGGTGCCGCCCTACCTCTTGGTGCGCATTCGTTTAGATTAGACGGGCCGATAGATGCTTGGAATCGAGAGGAGGCGACACGTGACAGCCAGAAAAAGAATGGTGGCATGAAAGTTCTTGTAACGGCGCTGGTGTTTGTCACGACGATCAGCGGGATTACTGCATCGCAAAGGGAGGAAGGCGAAATCTCCGGTCTTTACCAAGTTTCACATTGCGGCTTGTGCTGGATATTTTTGTGTGATTACCGAAAGAAAGAGAGGAAGCATTATTTCGATAGTTGCAGAATTCTATACGCACCTCTTCCTACAAGCGTGAAAACGATTGTTCCAACGGTCAGGTCAGGTAGCTTGGATGCTGTCAGATACACAATTACGCCCGCTACGATAACACCGAGGTTGACAATAACGTCAGTAGACGTGAAGATCATGCTCGCCTGCATATGGGCTTCTCGGCTCTTCGACTTCTGAAGCAGATAGAGGCAAATCGCATTACCTGCAAGAGCGAGAAGAGAGATGATAATCATTAGATGAAAGTCAGGGGTCTCTCCATGCCCCACAAAACGCCTGATAACCTCTACAAATCCCAAAACAGCCAGTGCCAGTTGGAAATAACCTGCTGCTCCGGCAATATTCTTCTTCCGTGAGACTGTTCCCCCGACAGCAAACAGCGATAGCCCGTACACAACGCTGTCTGCCAGCATATCCAAACTGTCAGCAACAAGCCCCATCGAACCAGCGATGAAACCTGTGCACATTTCAAGGGCAAAAAAGAAGAAGTTAATGGCGAGAACTTGCCATAGAACTCGTCTTTCCTGACGGTGACTGTCCTTTATGCTCACCATGTCCGTCGGTTCGGAGGAAACGAGCTTGGTATCAAGCTGGAGACTGGAGAGGGCAGCAAGGAGGTTGTCGTAGCTATCCGTATGATATACCTCCAGCGTGTGTCTCGGTATATCAAACTGCAGGGATTGGATATTAGTCAGTCCCTCCAATTTCATCCGTATCATTCGTTCTTCAGAAGGGCAGTCCATTCTTGATATGTTAAAGGTCGTTTTTAGCAAAACTTTTTCTCCACTCTCATCAGCCTCGCTGTCAGTTGATTATATAGCATAACCGACCGCAGACCAACCGTCCGACACTACCGACCTGGCCACCGGAGCATTGAATGCCAGTCGTAATGTTGCATGCCGGTCACAGGTGCGAAAAACGCGAGCATCGACTCCAACGCGCTTCAAAAACACGGCATTATGACCCGCATCGTGACACCCCATGACTTTGTTTCCGAGGAATAAGTCTGACCACGGAAAAGGCGACTACCTTTCCCTATCGTCCTGCAGCGTGAAACTAGGTACCGATGTATCCTTTCTCCACGCCGGGCTGCCCCTATGCTATCGTTCAGGGATGAGGTCGAAGTGTTTGAGGTGCCTGGGTCGATATACTGAGAAATCGCGTCTATCAAGCGTGAAGACTACCCTGGCTTTATGAATCTCGGCAAGCACGACGAGCGTGGCATCAGCCAGGTCCATGGGCTTATCCCGGTACTTGCGCATCAGGTCTCCAAGTCGGCCACAATATGAGGCGGGTATCTCTGCAATGGTCAGACCGCCTGAAAGAATGAATTCCCATAATTCGGTCTGCCCTTTCTGCCAGTCCGAAAGGAGATAGAAGCTCTCCGTGAGGACCGGCCAAGTCGTGATTAGAGGCGCCCTCATCGACTGGAGGGCGTCCAGACATACTCGGTGGGCCGGCTCTGATTCGTCGAAGAGCGCAACCAGTGGACCCGTATCTACGATGACCATTGCTTGCGCCTTTTCTCCAAATGTTTCCTGATGATTTCTCGCTGTTTGGCGAGCCGTTTCCGGTGGCCGCTGCCGCCGGGCCTATGTAAAGCCTGATACACCTGCCATGGGGTTTTCTGCCCTTCCTTGATAACCTTCCCGCAGTACTCTTTAACCGATTCACGGACCACATCGGACTTCGTCAGGCCGAGCAACTTCGCCACTTTCGTGAGGGCCTCCTCAGCCTGGCTGTCGAGGCGAGCAGTTATCATTTTGTCCGTTGCCATGTAATACAGTATGTATTACAGCTGTGTGCAAGTCAAGCGTTTTGCAGACCACGGCAAGCGTCCAAAATACTGGGTGCTGATTAAGGGGGCGACGGAAACGCAGGGAAACGCGGTGGACGCTGGTTCAAAATGAACCCTTCTAGGATCGGGGCACCAGCAGCTTGCTAGTTCTCCGGCGGACTGTTGGATCGACATTCTGTATACGGTATATATACGTAAGTTATTAATATTACAATAGACAATTTTCTATTGACAGGGCATTTCTGCAGGTGTACTATTATCCTATTGGGTCAATGGTTGAACATATGACACATAGTGCTCCCATGCTCGCGCGCCTCAGTAAAGAAAAGCTCAATGAAAAGATAGTGTCACGTATAAAAGAGCTTATCTTTGCTAACGAGCTCCAGATAGGCCATAAGCTGCCCTCCGAGCGGGAATTGATGGAGCAGACGGGCGTGAGCCGGGCAGTGGTGAGGGAAGCGCTCAGATCGCTCGAGCAGTCCGGGCTGGTCGAAGTCCGGCAAGGGGCGACCGGCGGCGCTTTCGTGATCAGCGACCTAGCGAAACCAATCTTCAACTCTGCGTACGATCTCTACGGCCAGGGCAAATTGACACTCGCACACTTCGTTGAGGTGAGGAAGGCGATCGAATGCGTGAGCGTGCGAGGGGCGGCTGAAAAGGCCTCTCCCGGGGACATTTCGAGATTGCACGATCTGAATGAGGCATATCTCAAGGAGATCGAAGATAATCTAAAACATCGCCAATACGCTGAGGCGTTTCATGTCGCCGTGGCCGAAGTATCGGGCAACCATCTGAGTAAGCTGCTCGTTGGGGCCTTGTTCCGCTTACTGGATGCGTTGCGACCGAACAGTGTGCAGGCCAAAAAATTCAAACGGGACACGTATATGCTCCACAAGAAAATCATAGAGGCCATGGAGCGAAAGGATGCAGACCTCTGCGAGTACCTTGTGGCCAAAGATATAGAACGCACGGGCATGCTGGAACGTTCAAGAATAAGGTATGCCGAAGCAAAAGCAGGCCCTTCCGGATAGGACCTCTTCGGTCATCAGCCTCATCTCGGTTCCAGACGTCTTGAAAGCAAATACTCCGGGGAGAGTGGGCGACCATTCTTCCGAGGGACCCGTACGCCGTGAAAAGGGTGGCGTGAAGTAAAATGAAATCATAACCGGAGGGATAGAATGAAACCAACAGCCGAAGTTCGACAAACCGAGGAACCGGTAGAAGCCGCGAAACCGGTCTCCCTGGTCAAATCCTATTATGTACTGATTCTTCTGACGCTTGTCTGGTCAGCCGCCTACATCGATCGCAATATCATCAACGTCGTCCTGGAACCGATCAAAAAGGAGTTCGGAGTTTCCGACACGCTGATGGGTTTTATGGTCGGTTTTGGATTCGTTCTGATTTACGCAATCCTCGCCATGCCGGTCGCCCGCCTGGCGGACCGCAAGGGGCGGCTTCCGATCATCTGCATAGGAGTCACCTTCTGGAGCATCATGACATCATTCGGTGCGGCTGCTCAAACCGTATATCAACTGCTCTTCACCCGCATCGGGGTGGGCGTCGGGGAATCAGCCGCAAGCGCTCCCGGCAACTCCCTCATTTCCGATTACTTCCCTAAAGATAAGCGCCCCATGGCGATGGCCATACTCTCCATGTCTCCCTTTATCGGCGTTTACGGCGGGTTCATGATCGGCGGCATTGCAGCTACCTACTGGGGCTGGCGCAGCGCCTTCCTTGTCGCCGGAATACCCGGTATCATCGTCGCCATCCTCCTGCGCTTCACGGTCAAAGAACCCCTTCGCGGGGCCCTCGACGGAAAGAACGCCGACACGAGGGTTTACAGCTTGCGTGAGACCCTCCGTTATTTCGTCAGCAACAAAACATACCTTCTCGCAGTGATCGGCTTTTCTCTGACCAGCTTTGTCGACTTCGGCATAACCGCCTGGTTCGCATCGTTCCTGATGAGGGTGCATCATCTCACTATCCTGCAGGCGAGTACGGTGGGAGGTACTATCAAGTCGCTTGCGGGTGTGACGGGCGTGCTTCTCGGTGGCTTCGTTGTAAGCTATCTAGGCAAGAAAAGCGATACCTATAAGATTCTTACCCCCGGCATTACGTCCTTGCTCGCCGGCCCGTTTCTGGCAGTATTCTATTTTGCGCCCATGCCCTTGGCCTGGTTCGGCCTTGTCGCCGGGGTTATCTGTACCGGGTTCCGCATGGGTCCTGTGCTCGGCCTGGTCCAGAGCGTCGTTAAGGTGCGCATGCGGGCCTTTGCTGCAGCCGTGATATTCATGATCGGCAACTTGTTCGGGTATGGACTCGGGCCGCTCTTTATCGGCATGTCCAACGATTATCTGAAACCAACGTATGGTCCGCTGGCGATCCGCTATTCGCTGATCAGTATGCCGATCATGACTATGGTCGGCGCCCTCTTCTTCCTCTGGGCAGCGCGCTATGTAAAACGGGACATCCAGAAATGCGCGATTGAAGAGTAAGAAGAAACCGAAAGAAGGGGCGTCAGGCATGGCCTTTTCGCGCGGGCATAGCGATCCCGATAAAACGGTTCGTGTGATGCCTGCGGGGCAAAAGACGAAATCGAGGAGGGAGTGTCAAAATGGGAGAGCAAGCGTATCTTGAAGGGGCAGTCCCCTATCCGGAGGAGATAAAAAAGGAGTATGCATCAAAAGGCTGGTGGCTCGATCTGACCTACGGCGATGTGCTCGACCGTTCCGTGGGGCTCTACCCTGACAAGGTAGCGGTAATAGACGCCAGGACCAGCCTCACTTACAGACAGCTCAAAGAGAAGGTGGATCGCCTGGCGATTGCATTGCACGAACTGGGCTTAAGAAAATATGACAGGATCGTTTTCCAGCTGCCCAACCGGCACGAGTTCTTGATCGCGTTCTACGCCGCACAGCGCATCGGAGCCGTTCCTGTGATTACGGTAGCGCGCCAGGAATACCAGGAGATGTCCCACTTCTTCAAGCTGACCGACGCAGCCGCTTGGGTCGTGCCGCTTCGTGACGGGAAGCGTGACTATTTACCTCTCATAGAGAAGATCCGGGCCGAGGCAAGAAGCCTGAAGTGCGTCATTACGCCCGACGACGGGATCCCTCTGCCGGAGGGCGTTCTGTCACTTGAGAAGCTTATTGACGGCGTCGCACCGGCTAAGTACCCCGCCGACTACCTGGCGCAGTTTCGTCCCGATCCCAACGATGTAGCAGTCATCTTCACGACCGGCGGCACGACGGGTCTTCCCAAGGGCGTGCCCCGCACCCACAACAGCTTCCTTTCAAACGTACGTTACACTGGCGCACACACAAAACCGGAGCACGTGCGCGCCCAGGTCACCCCTATCGGCCACACCATGGCCCACCAGGGGGCGGTGGGCGCAGCGGTCTTTTACGGGACCACCCTGGTGCTGATCTCGGTGCCGAAGGCAAAGGAGGTGCTCGAAGCGATCCACAAATACCGGATCACCGATATCTCATTCGTGCCGACGCTTCTGGAAGATATCATTAACCATCCGGACCTGGGAAAGTATGACCTTACCTGCATCAAGTATTCAAGAACCGCGGGCGCGGCTCTCAGGCCGGAGACAGCGGACCGGGCAAGTAAACTGCTGGCTACATGGGGAGGGAAATTCGGCGGAGGCAACTTCGGATCGACCGAGGGGCCCAATACGCGCGAACGTCCCGAAGCCGGGCCGACGCCGCGGGGCTCCATAGGTCAGCCGGGCGTGGACGGCGATCATTGGAAGGTGATCGACGAGGAGGAACGGGAACTGCCTTCGAACACAGAGGGCGAGCTTGTTGCCAGGGGGCCCGCGGTCTTCACCGGCTACTACAGATCAGAGGCCGAGAACAGAACGATCTTCACCCGTGACGGGTACTACAAGATGGGGGACCTCGGCAAGATAGACGAACACGGCTTCATCTTTATCACCGGACGAAAAAAGGACATCATCCAGAGGGGCGGCGAAGGGATCATCCCGAAGCAGATCGAAGATCTGCTCAACCGGCTCCCGGGCGTCGAGAAGTCCGCGGTCGTGGCCATGCCCGATCCGCGCCTCGGCGAGAAAGCCTGTGCCTACGTGGTCACCAAAGGGGGCCATGCCTTGACTTTTGACGGGATGGTGGCAGGTCTGAAGGCAATGGGCGCCAGCGTGCTTCTCTTACCCGAGAGGCTTGAGCTTGTAAATGAGCTTCCAAAGACGAGCGTCGGCAAGATAGACAAGAAAGCGTTGCAGAAGGATATCAGGGAAAAAGTCGAACGTGAGAATGCGGCCAAGGGATAGACCGCTTCGCTAGGAAGGTGGAAGTGAACATAAATGCATGATACCAATTTGCATTCAAGATGGACGACCCAGCCTTCGGCCGGGTGCCCCGGGCGAGCCGAGGCTTGGGCTACGCAGGCGTAGCTGCGGTACGTCGAGTAAGAACAGGCCGACGGGCAACGAAGGTATACGCTTGAAGGCGAATTGGTATAAGACAAGGAGGAATATATGAAACTAGGTCGCTATATTATCGATACCCATGTCCACGCGCAGCGGCACGCAGCCGGCAAGAAACTGAAAGAGGTGGGCACCGAAGAAACGAAGAAAGCCGGTTACCAGGATCTCTCGCACGCCATGCGTAACCTTACCACGTACGACAACTCAGAGCGCTTGCTCTACGACATGAAATGCTATGACGTGGACATGTGCATTCTCTGTTCCGCTTTCGGCATGAACAACGAGATCAACGTGCAATTGGTCGAGAAGTATCCTGACAAGTTCAGGGCTTTGTGTTGTGCGAAGGGCACGGCCGATAAAGCGCGTGCGGGCGAGATCGAATGGACGATCGAGGCAGCCTGCGCGGAACTGGACCAGCTCCTCTCTACGGGTAAGTTTATCGGCATCGGTGAGGGGGCGCCGGGCAACCCGCTGCATATGCAGACAAGGAAGACGCTCAACCAGTCGGAACGGATGGACCAGCTCCGGAAAGTGATGGACGTCGCCCGGAAGCATAAAGTGCCGGCCCGCGTGCACACGGGCTCACCCGGCATGTATCCTATCCCTTATACGTACTGGCCGGAGAACTGGCACCCTTACTGGATCCATGACCTTGCTACCGAGTATCCGGACGTGACGATAATTTTTGATCACGGCGGCATGCAGGGCGGCAATCAGGAAGACCTCGTCGATCAGTGCGTCCAAGTGGCATCGAACCATGACAACGTCTACCTGGAGACGGGCATTTACTGGACCGAACTCTACTACAAGGCGTTGACGAACCCGAACGTAGGCCCGGAGAAGCTGATCTGGGGGACGGACTGGGGTGCGAGCCAACCGGTCCAAACGCGTATCGGCACACATCCTCAGACCTACGTGATGCAGGTGCGTAAAGACGGCATCGTCACCCACCAGGTGGACGTCATGGGTTGGAGTCTGAAGCAGGTCGCGCGACTTAATATTTCCCAGGACGACCTCAACCTGATCCTGGGCGGTAATGCGATGAGAATTTATAATATCGAGTTTCCCCTGACCCGGATGTTCAGGAAGGTCGGGCAATGATTTTAGGAAGGTGATGCGGCACTATTCGGACTATCTCATAATCTATTGCGATATCCGTTAGCGAGCCAACCAGTATAAAGGACAGGGGATAGGCAGGAAGTTCTGCTTTTCCCCTGTTGTTCGAAGCGCGAAGCCACTCACCAATGCGATCCTTCCGTAAGTCCTCGTTACTACAGTCATAGCATCATAAGAGCTGGACAAAGGCCTGCATTATGTATTTGAATATCAGCCTCACCACGACAGGAGCCGCGTCTGTCGCTAAACATTTTCCCGGAGGAATCAGTGTCAGGAAGCAATAACCACTCGATGCAGGATCTCAGGAAACAGCTCAACGCCTCCCAGTACGAGGCGGTCACCACCACGGAAGGCCCGGTCCTTGTCATTGCCGGAGCAGGGAGCGGCAAGACGAGGGTTATCGAATATCGTTCGCTCCACCTTATACAGAAGGGTATCGACCCTGAATCGATCCTGCTGCTTACCTTCACGCGGCGAAGTGCGCACGAGATGATCGCGCGGGCCTCAAGGAACGACGCACGCTGTTCCCGGATAGACGGCGGGACGTTCCACTCTTTTGCGAGCAAGGTGTTGAGGCGCCATAGCAGGACCTTCGGTATATCCAGTTCCTTCACCATTTATGATGAAGGTGATGCCGAAGAGGCAATCCGACGCTGCTGCAACAAAATGGGATACGACGAGGACGAAGAGTTCCCCAAGAAAAGGGAGCTGAAGAATGTCTTCAGTTTGTGCCTCAATAAAGAGATGAGCGTAGACGATGCAGTTCAGAAGACGTACAAAGATTACGAAGACCGGATCGACGATATCAAAACCGTGAGAAAGGAGTATGCCGAGTACAAGCTGCGGAACAACTGCCTCGACTACGACGACCTCCTTACGTACCTGAAGCTTCTCCTTGATAACGCCGACGTCCGTGAGAAGCTGTCTGCCCGGTACCGGTATATCATGGTGGACGAGTTCCAGGATACCAACGCCATCCAGGCAGAAATTGTTCGCCTTCTGGCCCAGAAGAACGGCAACGTCATGGCGGTAGGTGATGACGCTCAGAGCATCTACGGCTTCAGAGGAGCCAATCACCTGAACATTCTCCAGTTCCCCCGGAGGTTCCCCGGCTGTAAGGTGATCAAGCTCGAGGAGAATTACCGGAGTACCCAGCCGATCCTCGACGTCGGCAATGCTGTCCTGACCAACATGCAGCACAAGTTTGAAAAACGCCTCGTGTCGGCTACGGGTCTCGTCGGGGATAAGCCATCGCTGCGCCGGTTTGACGACATCTATCAGGAAGCGGCCTGGCTGGCTTCTACCGTTCAGAGCTGCCGGGCATCGGGTATTTCCACACGGGAAATGGCTGTTCTCTTCCGGACCGCTTTTACTTCCATGCCTCTCCAGGCCGAGCTGGTCAAACGGGGAATACGATTTAAACTTTTCGGGGGGCGGAAATTCTACGAGACGGCGCACGTGCGTGACGTGGTCTCCTATTTGAGAATTGTGGCGAATCCTACCGACGAGCTTGCATGGCACAGGGTCTTGCTGTTGCTCCCCGGTATCGGCACAAGGACCGTCGAGAAGTTCCTCGGGCAGATATCGACGTACCAGAGCTTGCCTGAAATCATCGAAAAAGTGCTCGCACCCCAGTGCGCGGGCGGTAAACATTCCGGGGTTCTCTCCTCTCTGAAAGGGCTTCTGCAATCGATCAACAGCAAGACGATGCTTCCCGCCGGACAACTCCAGCAGGCTATAAACCATTACGGCCCTCTAATGGAAGCAAAATACCAAAAGGACCCGTCCAGGCGAAAGGAGCTGCTGATGCTCCAGCAGATGGCCCTGAGGTACGATTCCCTCAAGGAGTTTCTGGCCGACGTTGCGGTCGATCCGGACAAAGACGCTCATGACACCGATCTCGAATTTCTTACACTCTCAACAGTCCATTCTGCAAAGGGGCTTGAATGGGGCACGGTATTCCTGATCGGTCTTCTGGACGGGGTCTTTCCCTCCGGCAAATCCATGCTTGATGACGCGGGCGGCGACATCGAAGAAGAGAGGAGGCTTTTTTACGTGGCGGTCACGAGGGCCAAGGATCAACTTTTCCTCAGCCTTTACAACAAGAGCGGCCCCGGCGGCAACTCCGTAAGCGCCCTCTCCAGGTTCCTGGAGGCGGAGAATGTAAAGAAGACCGTCGATGAGCGAAAGGTTCGGGCCGCCTTTGTGCCCGTTCGCAATCGTGCGAAGCGCGAAAGCCGGTATTCCGGACGGTAGGGCAACTTCTAGCAAATTGGCAGTATTATGGACCCATTTTCTTACACTGTATTTGCATTAGCTGGAATGGCGTGTTGTAATAAGACGATGGCTTCCACCGGTGGTGCAGACTGTGCCGGCTCCATGCGCAACAAGCCTATGGTTCCCGGTGGCCGGTATGGGTTTCGTTATTGAAGCGAATAGGGTGTCCGCTCGGGCACGGAAAGGCAATTGTCGATGAATTCTGATACTAAACCTACCCATGAAGAACTCACTCAGGGCAAAGTACCGGGTGCCAAAACCGGCATCGAAGTACGTAAAACGATCTGTTCCATCTGTAACCCCCATTCACACTGCGGCATAGATGCGTATGTTAAGGAAGGCGTCATCGTTAAAGTTGAAGGAACCAAGGAGAATCCCCACAGCGAGGGTACACTCTGCTCCAAGGGAAATGCCACCCGGCAATATGTCTACCATAAGGACCGGATCCGCACCCCGCTCATCAGAAAAGGCGAAAGAGGGTCCGGACAGTTCATCCCCATTTCATGGAAAGAGGCTCTCGATCTCATAGCAAGCCGTCTGCTGAAGGTAAGAGAGGAATCGGGTCCTGAATCGATAGTCTTCTACGTGGGGTTCCCGAAATGGATGAGACCCTTCGTAAAACGACTTGCCCACAACTTCGGCTCTCCCAACTTTTGTACGGAATCGAGCGTCTGCCAAAAGGCGCGTTATCTGGCTAACGGTCTCACGTACGGTCCTCTGGGCGCACCTGACATCGAGCGCTCCAAATGTCTTCTTGCCTGGAGCGGGAACCCGTTCTATTCAAACACAGCCATCGTAAGGGAGATCCTGGATGCGCGCGAAAGGGGGCTCAAGATTATCGACGTTGGACCCTTGATTACCCCACTAACGGCCCACGCGGACGTTCACCTTCGCATCCGGCCGGGCACCTCCGGCGCGCTTGCACTCAGCATGGCCAATGTGATCATCGAAGAAGGCCTGTATGATCGAGACTTCGTGGAGAACTATACGCTCGGCTTTGAGGAATACCGCGCCTATGTGCGCCAGTTTCCGCCAAAGCTCGCCGAGGATATCACGGGCATCGCCGCGGATAAGATCGTCGAGGCCGCGCGGCTCTTCGCGACCACAAAGCCGGCCTGCATGCTGAACAGTCCGAATGCAACCACTCACCATACGAATGGCCTGCAGAACCACCGTGCCATTATCGCGCTTATCGGGCTGACGGGTAACTATGACGTTGAGGGAGGAAACCCTCTCGTGAAACCCGGATACCTCAACGTTGCCAACGGTCTCGTGACGCGGGACTCGGAGTTTGAGCAGTCGAGGGGTTGGGATGCCATGCCGCCGCGCGTCGGCCAGGATCTCTATCCCGCCTGGTGCAAGATAGTCGCGGAGGGCCAGTCAGTGCACATACCGCATCAGATCAATAGCGGGAAGCCATACCCCATACGGGCGATGCTTGCGTTCGGTCTCAATCACAGGATGTGGCCCGGGCAGGATTTCATGGCAGCGAGCCTGCAAAAGCTCGATTTCCTCGTGGACGTCGATATCTTCATGACGGATACCGCCCGGCTTGCGGACCTGGTGCTTCCTGCCTGCACCTCTGTCGAGAGGAGCGAGCTCAAGTTCTATGCTGAGCAGTACGTCATATGGACACAACCTGCTATCAGGCCTCAATGGGAGTCAAGACCTGACACCGACATCATCTTTGACCTTGCGAAGAGGATGGTGCCGGAAGATAGCCTCATGCAGAAGGGCTACGAGGCCTGCATAGACTGGATGCTTGAGCCCACAAAGCTGACGGTGGAACAGCTGAAGAAGTATCCCGCGGGCTATGCGGTCCCCGGCGTGAAGATGCCACCCTTCCGCAAATATGAGAAGAACGGCTTTGGGACGCCTTCAAAGAAGATGGAGTTTACCTCAACGATTCTGGCGGAAGTGGGGCAGGATGCCCTTCCGGTCTACACGGAGCCGGGGCTGAGCCCGCGATCAACGCCTGAGGCGGCAAAGAAGTTCCCCCTGATTCTCACCACGGGTGCGCGCCTTCCGATGTTTGTCCATTCGAGAACCTTCCGCTTAGGCTGGACGCGCAGCCTTCGGCCCGACCCCATGGCGGATATGAACCCGCGGGACGCAAGGGATAGGTGCATTGCTCAGGAGGATTGGGTCAGCCTCTCCACGCCGCGAGGTTCTTTAAGGGTGAGGGCAAACCTCACGGAGATGGTTTCTCCCGGCGTAGTCAATATGTACCACGATGACCCTGAGGCGAGTGTGAATCTCCTGATCGAGCCCGATTACCTCGACCCCATCTCGGGCTATCCGGGCTTCAAGTCGCTGCTGTGCGAGGTAAAACGCATTGACGGCGCCCCCCCTTAATCTGTTTCTCCTATCCCAGTTTACCGTATTTCCTTGCCGCTGACATCAGCATCTCCATGTTTTCTTTGGGCACGGCGGGCCAGATGTCGCAGCCGGGCCAGATCGCGTTCACTCCCGCATCGATCGCCTCTTTCACGGCCTTTTCAACCTGATCCGGTTTGCCCAGGCACAAGACGTTATAGGCATCCAGTTCCCCGAATATCAATGCATCAGGACCCAGTTTACGCCTCGTCTCCGCCACGTTATTCTTTTTCTCCACGCTGAGCGCATCAGCCCCGCATGCTGCCATCTGTTCGATGATGTCATTGGTGTCGCCGCAGATGTGCAACACGTTGGGTGAGTCTATCGCGCCGAATATCCGCTTCAGAGGCGGCATGATCAGGAACTGGAATATCCGGGGGCTCAGTATATCCGGCCCCGCCCCCATCTCGCGGACCGTGATGTAATCGGCCCCCGCCTCCCGGTAAATCCTTATGATCTCGATGAGGGCATTGGCAAGCTTATCAAGCAGCGCACCGACGAGGTCGGCTTTCTTGAAAGCCGCCTTAGCCAGACGAGAAAGGTCGAGCAGTTGACCGGCCAGGGTGTATGGTCCGAGAACGTGCGAGCCGATCACGATCTTGTCACCCACCTCCTTTTTCAGCAGGCGAAGAGCCTCACAAACCAGGGGAATCCTGGCGGCCTTCGAGAGGTCGGATGGGACTTGAAGATTGAGATCCTCCACCTTTTCCGCCGGGTGCTCGCTGATCGTCGGGTAGAGTATCTCCGTTGCGTGAGGATAGTAATTTGCCTTGCTGCCGAGCGCTTGCGCTTCCACGGCCAGATCGAAAGGAACAACCGCGCATTCAAAGCCAAAGAGTTCGTAAGTCGACGCGGCCATGCTTGCCATCTTGCGGGCGTTCGTGTGAATCTCCGCAAATTTCCAGCCGTATTTTCCGAGCCCATGGACCGTGATGTTCCCCATGCCGCTGAAGACGGGAATATAATCGATCTTCTCTCTCCGAAAGAGTCTCAGCACGCGTTCCCTCGAATTCAGATTTAGAGCCATATCATCTTTCTCCTTTTTCTTCCGAGAACTGCTTAACCACATCAGGAAAGAGCAGGTTCAGCGGGTGATTTCCTACAGGCAAAGGCGAGTCTTCGGCATACGCCGCGGTCGCCATCATGCTTGTGGCCGCGGCTACCGCCGGGAAAACCCGGCTGGTGCCTGTGAGCGGCCCATAAAAAAGAAAGTCACTTGCCAGGGCACAAATCGCATGCACGCCCGCATCGATTGCCGGGAATTGCTTCTTCTCCTGTTCGCCGGCGGTCTTTCTCCACATGTACGTGCCGTTCGAAGGGGCGAAGCCGACTGGCAGGCCGAACTCTTTCTTGATAAGATGGTTGGCTACGAGGGAAAAGGCTGTTGCCGGCAGGTTCATCACCGCCGTGTCAATGAGGATGCTTTCAAAATTGCCCTTCTCCACAAGGGGTAGAAGACGCTTGAGCGAAGTGACCCTGCCTGTCGGGCGCTTATCCTCCACATCAAAGACTTGCACCACCACGTGCTTGATGCCCAGTTCACGGAGTTCCGAAACCTGCCCTTCGATATCCTCGTCCCACGGGGTGATGCTGTTGTAAAGGACCCGGGCTTGGAAAGATCGTTCGGCAACATACCGGGCCGCGGCCAGCCTTGTTTTCTGTTGCCAGATGTCGATGGCGAACGGCATATCAGTTACACTTGTGAAGAAATCGATATACGTTTCTATCTCTTCTTCCGTGTTGGCGACCATGGCTATCAGGCACGGAACCGCTGTCTCACGTGAGAAACGCTCCACCTCATGAATCCGCTCTTCCGCAGCCTTGCGGTCAAATCTGGCTTCTTTTCTGCTTTCCAGAATGAGATCGCCTTTCTGGAACATGTTGCCGATGAGAAGGGGCGCCCGTTCTCCTGGTTGACCGCCAACCTTTACGGTGCCTATCGTGCAGACTTTCTGAGTTCGGTCGTATCTGAACATGTCGCTATCCCTCTCCCGTAACCTTAGTGCCCCGTTTCATAAATTCGGTGACGTATTGCCTATTGCCCCTGCAGGATACTTCCTTACAGGATGCTTCGCTATCGCTGTCGTTTCGAGCGCAGCGAGAAATCTTAATATCCAGAAGACGTTCAAGATCTCTCCCTTCGGTCGAGATGACAATGTATTTACTCGAGATGATAGCGAAGCATCCTGTAAGGACAATGTATTTACGAACTCATGCACTCAACCTCAACCTTAACCGTCCTTCCGGTCTTCGGGAAGGAGGTGCGCGAGATGCGGAAATTTGTCCTTCATGTTCGGTATCCACATCGCCTGCGCAAAGGCTTTGTTGAAGCTCGGTTCAAGCGTCAGCTCCAAATACTGCACCTGGCGCGCGATCTCGTCTGCCTCTTGCCTCTTGTCCGTGTTGAGAAGGGCCATGCGGGCCCCGTCTCCGGCCGCGTTGCCCACGGAGTAAATGTTATCGAGTTCGCAGTCAGGAAAGAGCCCGAGGAGGGCGGCCGAGACCTTGTCTATGTAGCTACCGAAAGCGCCCGCCAGTATCACCTTATCTATCTTCTCCACTCCCAGTGCGCCCATCATGATCTTTGCACCCGCGTACATGGCCCCTTTCGCGAGCTGGATCGCCCGCACATCGTCCTGACAGATGACAATGTCCTGGCCGATCGACGTCTCGTGCGCCCAGGCGATCACAAATTCCGGCTGGCCGTTTGCCTCGCGGTAACGCGGACTCTTCAACTCCTTGTTAAATCGCCCCGTCCGGTCGATGATCCCGGCGAGGAAGAGCTGGGGCACGACGTCGATGATGCCTGATCCGCAGATCCCTTTGGCGCCGACCTCCTTAAGCTCGGTGTTCCAGTCTTCCTGATTGATTATCTTGAAACGCACTTCCTTCGTATCCCTGTCAATGACGATCTTTTCGATAGCGCCCGGCGCCGCCCGCATGCCATACCTGATTTCGGCCCCTTCAAAAGCAGGTCCGGTGGCACAGGAAGAGGAGATGAGTCTTTGCCTGTTTCCCAGAACAAGTTCCCCGTTGGTGCCGATATCGATGATCAGCTCTATGCTCTCCTGCGAATAGGGCCTCTCCGCTATCAACACGCCGACGTTATCCGCACCGACGAACCCGGCCTCTATCGGAAGCACGTGGATGTATCCCCCCCGGGCAATTTTGATCCCGACGTCGCGGGCTTTCACGTCTATCGAGTGGTGCAGAGCCGGCGGAAAAGGGGAACGACCGATATTTCGCGGATCTATGTTGAGGAACAGATGGTGCATGCAGGTATTAGCAACGATGGTCATGTCGACAATATCCGTCCGCATGATACCCGCCAGCGCTGCCGCTTCTTCTATGGTCCCGTTCAGGCCGTCGAGGATCGCCCTGTTCATCTGTTCCAGGCCTTCAGGATGGGTGATCGTGTAACTGATCCTCGACATGACGTCCTCGCCGTATACCACCTGCGGGTTCATCATGGACGCAGTGGCGACGAGGCTGCCGTCGGTCAGGTCACAAAGATAGCCCGCCACCGTGGTGGTGCCAATGTCGACAGCAAGGCCGTAGCCCTTCTTCGTCTCTCCCGGCTCCACCTTGATCACCTCTCCGGCCTTCCACACGGAGACGGTCACCTTCCATTCGCCCAGGCGCACCACCTCCTGCAAGGTTACCAGTACCTGGTAATCGATGGTAAGACCCTTCAGTCCGTGCCCATTTTCGAGCCCGGCCTCAAGACGTTCCCAGTCTCCGCGTGGGTCTTCCAGCGTGGCCGGCGTGAGCTCAACGTAATACTTCTTCACGGCCGGCTTGAGATCGATCCTGATCTCACTGGCCGCCTTGCGGACCACCTGTTTTCCCATACGGCTTTCTTCGGGCACGAAGATCACAATGTTGTCCAGGACGTGCGCCTGGCAAGCCAGTCGGTATCCTGCCTGCTCCTGCTGCAGGCTGATGAACTTCCTCTCTGAAGGCCCCATCGGGGAAAGGTGATCCCGGCTCGATTCGATCCCGTACTTCTCGAAGATGCCCTCTTCAACCCGCACCTTGCACTTTCCGCAGATGGCTTTCTCGCTGCAAATGCCTTCTATATCGACGCCGAGAGCGACTGAGGCCTCTTTCAGGGTTCTCCCCTTTTCTACGTACCCCCTGCGGCCGGACGGCTGGAAGATGACCATAGATTTTTCACCGGTATTCTTCGCTTCCATGATGTTCCCTTCTCATCTCTGGTCTGTCTAGTCCGTCTGGTCTATTTGGTGGCAACGCAGCCTATAAAACCTTCACCTGTTACTCCATTCTGACAGGCGGGATGATCACCATGGGTCTTATGGACTAGATGACCAGATAGACTAAATAGACAAGACAGACGTTATTTCTTTTTCATCTCCTGTTCCTTCAACATCTTGAGTAGTCTCATTGCTTCATCAACGGCGGTACCAGCCGTCTTTGCGTAGCCATCTGCCCCATACTTCTGTGCAACTTCCGGGTTCAAGGGGGCGCCGCCAAGCATGATGCGAACGTTCGGATTCCTGGCCCGCAACTTCTTAATGAGCTCCGGCATGGCGAGCATACTGGTCGTCATCAGTGCTGAAATGCCGACGACGTCGGAATCAGTTCTGATCTGTTCTTCAACAAATTTGTCAAGCGGCACATCCTTCCCCAGGTCGTACACGGTCCAGCCGGCCACTTCAAACATCAGCTTGACGAGGTTCTTGCCTATATCATGCACGTCTCCCTCTACAACACCGAGGACGATGGACCCTTTTACTTCTGATTTTCTACCTGATGCTTCGATGACCGGCTTCAGAATATCGAGGCCGGCGTAGAGTGCATCGGCACAGAGCAAGAGCTCCGGGACAAAGTATTCCTTCCGGTTATATTTTTCGCCAACCTCTATCATGCCCGCGGCTAGACCATCCATGGAGGCCTCGAATGGATCCACCCCTTCATCCACGGCAATTCTTGCCCACTTCGCCGCATCTTCTTCTTCAAATTGGACCACCGCATCGTACAGCCCCTGTAGAATCTCTTTCGTTCGTTCCTCCGTAGCCATGGGTCCTCCATCTTGAATACAAATTAGCATTAGGGCCTGGAAGGGCCAAGTCGTATCCTACCCATACCGACTAAAAAAGGCAAGAAAATCAGATTTGCCGCCCCAACCGCCCTTCCGATAATTTGTATTTCTTGATACCATCGAGCATCGCTAGCGGGCCAGCGGGCCTGTCAAAGGAAGCAGGTCTTGACTTTTCCTGGTTGTTATGAGATAATGTAGTATAAAGTTTACGTTTTTGCCGTACTGAAGGCCGCAAAGACTCTTGAGCTTTGTGGCTTTTTTATCGCACTTCGTAACCTTTCAATCTATGAAAGGAGGTATTTGAGCATGACAAAAGGAACTGTAAAATGGTTTAACGAGTCTAAGGGTTTTGGATTTATCGCCCAAGAAGACGGCGACGACGTTTTCGTCCATCATACGTCGATCAGCGGCAGCGGCTTTAAGTCTCTGTCTGAAGGCCAAGCGGTCACGTTTGACGTCGAGAAGACGCCAAAAGGCGCAAGAGCCATCAACGTCGTAACAGTCTAGGTTATCAGCTGAATACACGTATAGAGGCCCCTCCTCGGGGCCTCTATTTTTTTGTGTACCTTTTGTTTTTTTGCGCAGAAAATTGCTCCCGCATCATGCTTCGGGTTATAAATGGGTTTCCCCTCAGGAACGGCGAGCCATATGCGAGATAATGTGATTGTCCGGCGAATTCATCTGCACGGAAGATACCATGCCACTGCTCTGGCTTAACGATATTTCATTATCCTTTGGCGGCACGCGGCTGCTCGATGGTGTTGCGCTCCAGATCGAGGCCGGTGAGAGGATCGGCCTGGTGGGCCGCAACGGCTCCGGTAAATCCACCCTCATGAAGTTGCTGGCCGGTCATATCGTCCCTGATGCGGGCACCATTGTTCGCAGCGGCGATGTGGGGGTCGCCCTGCTGCCCCAGGATGTCCCCGATGGGCTGACGGGAAGGGTGTATGATGTCGTGGCTTCCGGTTGCCAGGAACATTTGGAGCTGCTCCGGGAATACCATGAGCTTACCTTTGAGATTAGCCGGGGCTCCCACAGCGCGGATCTACTCAGAACCCTTGAGCAGGTCCAGCACCGGATAGAGACATCGGGCGCTTGGCAGCATCACCAGCGGGTGGAAACGATAATCGCAAGGACTGATCTGGATGAGAACGCCGAGTTCCGGTCTCTGTCCGCCGGCATGAAGCGCCGGGTCTTTCTGGCCAGGGCCCTGGTGAGCGAACCGGACGTGCTGCTGCTCGACGAGCCTACCAACCATCTGGATATCACTACCATCCTTTGGCTTGAGGATTTCCTGCTCGAGCATGAAAAGGCATTCATGTTTGTGACGCATGATCGGGCCTTTCTCGCGCGTCTGGCGACACGTATCGTGGAAATCGACCGTGGACGCCTGTTCTCCTTTGCCTGTGATTACGGGACCTATCTGGAACGCCGACAGGCCTTGCTGGAGGCTGAAGAGAAGCAAAGGCATGACTTCGACAAGAAACTGACCAAGGAAGAGACGTGGATCAGGCGAGGAGTCAGGGCGCGCCGCACCCGCAACGAGGGCAGAGTCCGGGCATTGAAGCAGATGCGCGAGGAGCGGGCGGCAAGACTTGAGCAGGAAGGCGTCTCCCGACTCGTCATCCGGGAGGCGGAGCGGAGCGGGAGGATGGTTGTGGACGCCGAGGCCATCTCCTTTTCCTGGGACGACAAGAAAATTGTCGACGACTTCTCCACCACTATCATCCGTGGCGACAAGGTGGG